>NZ_JAHLRI010000020.1:0-50023 GCF_018919685.1 Enterococcus sp. S183_ASV_20 | reverse complement strand
CTTTCGTCGGAAATACAATTTGAGTGTACCATAAATGCCTTTTTATTTTTCTAACTTAATTTTACAATTCGCGTTTTATAAAAATTCAGAAAAATTTTATAAAAATGTAAATAGGAAGAAAACGTATGGTACTTCAATTTGTGTGAGGATCTTGTAAAACATTCTTTATTTTTTTAGCGAATCAGTGGAAAAATTTTGAAATTTTGTTAAAATGAAAGGTAATTCGGAGTAACTATATTAAATAGGAAGTAAGGCGGAAAATGATAAAGGGAATTGGTATTGACGCAGTAGAATTAAGTCGGATAAAACCGATTGTTGAAAAACAAGGATCGTTTATTCAACGGGTTTTAACACCTAACGAATTGACCCTTTTTGAAAAGTTATCTACAAAACGTCAAATAGAATTTTTAGCTGGTCGTTTTGCTTGTAAAGAAGCGTTTTCTAAAGCATGGGGCACAGGGATTGGTAAAGTTGGTTTACAAGATATTGAGGTGCTGACTGAAAAAACAGGTGCACCATACGTAGCAAACTCGCCCCATAATGGTAAAGTGTTTGTCTCAATTACGCACACAGATACTATGGCGATTGCACAAATTGTTTTAGAAAGCGAATAACAGAAGCAACGAAGAAAGAAGGATGTACAATGGTCGTTGGATGGCATCGTCCTACACGGTTACATATCGATACGCAAGCAATTACTGAAAATGTCCAAAAGGAATGTCAACGTTTGCCAGAAGGAACTGCTTTATTTGCGGTTGTGAAAGCGAACGGCTATGGGCATGGCGCCGTAGAATCCGCTAAAGCGGCGAAAAAAGGTGGCGCGACAGGTTTTTGTGTCGCCTTATTGGATGAAGCAATTGAATTGAGAGAAGCAGGTGTTCAGGACCCCATTTTAATTTTGAGTGTGGTAGACTTAGCTTATGTGCCTTTGTTGATTCAATATGATTTGTCTGTAACGGTAGCTACACAAGAATGGTTAGAAGCTGCTCTTCAACAACTAACGCCTGAGAGTAACACGCCATTACGTGTTCACTTAAAAGTCGATACTGGCATGGGACGGATTGGCTTTTTAACCCCGGAAGAGACTAAGCAAGCAGTGCGGTTTGTTCAATCCCACAAAGAATTTTTATGGGAAGGGATTTTTACTCATTTTTCAACAGCTGATGAAATCGATACAAGCTATTTTGAAAAACAAGCAGGGCGTTTTAAGGCTGTTCTAGCAGTTTTAGAAGAGTTACCACGGTATGTCCATGTTAGCAATAGTGCGACAGCGTTATGGCATCCTGATGTGCCAGGAAACATGATTCGCTATGGAGTAGCCATGTATGGATTGAACCCTTCAGGTAATAAGCTTGCCCCAAGCTATGCGTTAAAGCCGGCCTTACGGTTGACCAGTGAACTTATCCATGTAAAACGCTTAGCGGCTGGTGAAGGGATTGGCTATGGCGAAACCTACGTAACTGAAGCTGAAGAATGGATTGGGACAGTGCCAATCGGCTATGCAGATGGCTGGTTGCGTCATCTCCAAGGATTTACAGTGCTCGTGAATGGTAAGCGTTGCGAAATCGTCGGACGAGTGTGTATGGATCAATGTATGATTCGTTTAGCAGAAGAAGTTCCTGTCGGCTCAGTCGTTACATTAGTTGGAAAAGATGGCAATGAAGAAAATACGTTACAAATGGTAGCCGAAAAATTAGAAACCATTCATTATGAAGTTGCATGTACTTTCTCACAAAGAATCCCCAGAGAATATAACTAGATAGGAGGTTCCACTATGGTCAAACGCGGAGATATTTATTTTGCAGACCTTTCCCCAGTAGTGGGCTCGGAACAAGGTGGCGTCAGACCTGTCCTTGTTGTCCAAAATAACTTAGGTAATCATTTTAGCCCAACGATTATCGTTGCGGCGATCACAGCCAAAATGGCAAAGCCAAAATTGCCAACACATATCGGGATTAATTCTGATGAAACAGGCATTGAAAAAGATTCAGTGATTCTTTTAGAGCAGATTCGAACAATCGATAAGGGTCGCTTGAAAGAAAAAGTTTGTCATTTGAGACTTGATATTATGGAAGAAGTTGATCGTGCCTTAGGCATCAGTGTTGGACTTAGTAGCGATTCAGCCCCAGCAAAAGCAAATTCAGCTACATAAAGAACGATAGCTACTATGAAATCAACAAAGACTAATTGGATTTTTTTAAAAGCGACTGATCTAGTACGGTTCGCTAAACATAGTTTGAGTAAAAGCGAGAGAGATGGCCAAGTGGCATCTCTCTTTTTTTGTTTTATATTTTAAAAATTAAAATATAAATATAAAATATAAAATTTTATCATTGTATTTTAAATAAAGTTGTTGGCAAGGCTCAAACGGAATGTTACAATCAATACTATATAGAGTTTTTAAAGAGCGTAACAGGTGATTTTACAAGTTTTGATTGTCGAGCGATGACATAAAGGAGATTATATTTGTATGATGATTGTTGTACTTTTAATGAGTAGTTGCTTATTTTTATTTGTAAGCTATCAATTGTATTTGCGATTACTTGTCGAAAAACTGGATTCAGAGGACCGGACATTAAAGAGGAAAATAAATTTCTATAAGTATCAGAAAAATAGTCGTTTAATGATTTATTTATTGTTTAGTGTTTGTCTACTTAGCGTATTATTGTTAGGAATTGTTTATACATATTATCAATTAAATCAACGAAATATCCGCATGGAACAACGGATTGAGCGTTTGGCACAAGGCCAAGCTACTCAAGGTGACAAAATAAAAAAACAAGCGATTAAAAAAACAGCCTTAAATCAGTTTACCTGGAAGCAAGCTGTTTCGGCAGAATCGGCCGCTGTCTTGACTAATTATGAATTACAATTAGCGCGTGAATGGCGTCCTTACCTCGGAGAGACGAGTATCACAATGATTAGAAGTGAAAAAACACAAACCTTGACACTGTCTGTTTTTTCAGTTGGCTTAAGTTACCATGAATTTCAAACAGGCCAAGACAATATTGTAGCACTTATTGCAGCGTTGAATTCAGTTAAAGAAATTACCATGATTGATTTTAATTTTACTTATCGAGATCAAGAGCAAACCCTTGTCAAATCCATTGATACGTATGCTCGTGAGACGCTTGAAACAAATTTGGAGCCTGTCGTGATTAGTTAAAAGGACGAGAGAAAGGACATATATATGACAAAAAGACGTTTAATCAAAAAAATTAAAGATATTTCGGATGATACGCTTGAAAAAGAAGTCTTTTTTCAGCCAGGATTCGAACCAGAAAAAATAATTAGCGGAATCAAACCGGAACAACAGGAAAAAGAAATGGCGACGTTAAGAGAAAGGCTCGCCTACTATCAGAAAAAAGAAACAGCCTTTAAAAAACTTCAAGAAGAAAATGAGCAATTAAAGAACCAACAAGAAACGGAAAAACAAGCATTAGAAGAAAAAAATCAGGCATTACTTGAAACACTAAATCAAAAGGAACATGAAATTTTTGAATTGGAAGAGCAACTGGAAACGAACAGTGAAACCACGACAGAGGCTACCACTCTTCAAACAAATCTGCAAAACGCAGAAAAACAATTAACCACTGTACATAATCAAATGGAACGTTTAGAAAGTGAATTAACGCAGCAAGTGGCAGAATTAGAAAAAGAATCGGCTGAACAGCAACAACATATCCAGATATTACACAACCAGTTAGCAGAAGAAAAAGGAAAGTTGGAGAAAAAAGGAGATATTACAGGAATGGAAAAGCAAGTAGAAACGTTAACGACAGAATTAGAAGAAAGCACAACGACTCAACAAGCATTGCAGGAACAAATTGAAAAACTAACTGTACAATTACAAAAAGTAGAAGCCGAAAAACAAACCTTACAAGAGGCTGCCCTACAAGAAGTGATTGTGAAACAACGCATGGAGGAGTTAAAGAATGAGCTTCAAAATAGTTTACAGCAAAAAAATGAAGCAGAAGTAAAACTAGGTCGACTACAAGGTGTCAATGACAAACATCTTGCTGAAAAGCAAGTTTACGAAGGGGAATTAGCTGCTCTAAGAAAAGAAGTAGAGGCCAAAGAAGACAGTTTAGAACAAGTTCAAAAAGAATTGAAGACACTACAAGCCGTTTCAAAAAATATTGAACCGAGTAGTGAGCAGTTAACAGAACTGCTACGCGCAAAACAGCAAATTAACGATTTATTAATGAAAAATCAGCAATTACAAGAAGAGGCTTTAAAATCGCAACAAGAAATTGGCGAAGTGATGGTTTCTGCCAAAAAAGAAGCCAATCGGATTGTTAATGAAGCGAAAGTAGAAGCAAAACACCTAATTAATTCTGCAGAATTAGAAATGTTAAATATTGGTAATCGAGCGAAAAGTATTTCGAATGAAGTCGAAGCGTCAAAAGTAGAAGTACTTGAGATTTATCGCGAATTAGAGGAACGCTTAACTAAACTGACACGTCTTGAACAAGATAACTATTAATAAAATGGTCAGTAAAAAGTTAACGGGAGCAAGGAAACTACATTGTCTTGGGGTCCTTTTTTTAGCTGTTACATTAAGTAGCTCCGCAGAAAGATTACAGGCTGCTGCTGTCTCAAAGGAAGAGCAGTCGCTAAGGCAACCGCTTATCAGGAAAAACATAGTAACAGAGAAGAGCGAATATCTTGTAGAAGCAAATCAAAGTATTTGGGAGCTGGCACAAGATGCGCAGAAACCATTGAATCAGTTTATGAAGGAAAACCAGTTACGTAGTAGTTATATAAAAAAAGGAACGCAATTAGTTAAATAGAAAAAAGGAGCAAGAAAGGAAAAGTTTATTTAAGAAGCTTTTCCTTTTAAGAAAACGATGGAAGAATGGATAAAGCCCGTTATGCGAACAATTCGCCACATTAAGCGCGCCTTCTTGAAGCAAAAGTTGCCTGCGACATATCAGCTAAAAAAGCAAAAGGCTAACACAGCAATGGAATATTTGCTTGAGCAAACAGATAACCATCAATCAATAAGAGGACCGAAAAGAAAAATGACCGCTGAAGAGATTAAAAAAAAGCGGCAAGCCTACCAAAAGAAACAACGCGTCCAAGTCGTTAAATTTTTTATGCCAGCTATTCTTTTCGCCATTTTTGTGTTCTTTTTTGTGTTAAAGACATCTAGCTACCCAATTGCTGGGCAATCCATGAAGCCGACACTTAACGCAGGGGAACGAGTCTTAGTACAACGGACGAAGCAAGTAGCAAGGTACGATGTGATTGCATTTAAAGCACCGCTAGCTAGCAAAGGTACGTACGTCAAGCGAATCATCGGGGTTCCTGGTGATCGAATTTGGGTAAACGAGGGAAAACTTTATCTTTCAGAAGAACCTATAGCAAGCGATAATGAGGCACTGCCTGAGAATGCCAGTCGTTTTGACTTATCAGAAGAAGCGGCAGCCCAACTTCGCCTGTTTCAGAAGATTCCAGCTGGTCATTACTTTGTCTTAGGGGACAATCGTACGCATTCAAGTGATAGTCGTACGTTCGGCTTTGTCGAGATACAAGCGATTGAAGGAATCGTGGTATTTAAAATGGCGCCGTTTAAGGAAATAGGGAAAGTAAAATAAAAAGCTTAAGTCAGCCATCTGAGAGTAGGGCACTTAAGCTTTTTTTATTAGAGATTATTTGCCCAATAACAATTGAATGATTTTTTCAATTGATTGTAGGTCGTAACGATTACTAATATCCGAAAAAATATAGTAATGGTCATACTGGGCAACGAGCTGTTCATTATTGGTATTCATTAAAAGCAAATCATAATGGTTTTCTGCGTTGTAAGGCTCAATTTTCAGCGGATATTTTCCAGCGATACTCTGTTGTATTTTTTGTGCTACCAACTCGCTATAAGCACTGCTCAGTGAGTGATAAACACCAATCGTTATTTTTTTTCATTTAATTCAGCAATGTGATTCAAAATAAGTGTATAATTAATTTCAGTAAATTGATTTTGGTACTTAGAAGCAGTGGCTTTTGTGGCAAAGTTCGTTGTAGCGATCTCCACTAATTCGTAAACTTCACTTTCGCTAAAAGGATGACGTACGACTTTCAAAAGTGACTGAATTGTCCAATAATCAAAGGGTAAAATAAATCCTGAAAAATAATAGAGTTGCGCATGTAATTGGAAAAGTAAATTTTCAATATAAAGTAGCCGAATAGGCAGCACGTAATGGGATAAATAACCACGTGCTTTAAGGTACGTTAAAATGACCCGGTTCATTTCGTTAAGATACGTTTTTTCAATTCGTTGTTGTTTTGCTAAACGAAAGGCGAAAGCAGCATTCGCAGAATAATTATGCATGGAACAAAAAAAGTCATAAAACATATAGGCTTCGTTGATTGTATATGGACGGTCGATTCTTTTCATATATGTATGTATAGATAAATTAATTTCTTCAAATAAAGGTCGATCGAGTTGGACATCATGTGGACTAATCGTTGGCAGGGGTTCTAAAACCATGCGACGAAAAGAAATTTTCATCCAAAGTTTAATTTGGAGAATTTCTGTATGGTCAAAGGTAATTCTGGGGATTTCTTGTAGTATCTCGATTAATCCTAGGTATTGATTGGCCAGTTCTTTTTCTAAATCTGTTTTTTCTTCAAAGATAAACCAGAAAAAATTAAAAAAGAAAAAGCGAATTTGTTTTTCTTCGCCGACAAGTTTTCCTCGTTTGATACGTAAATTAAACTCATTGAGTAAGTCATTTAATTCAACAATTTTTCGATAATAGGTAGTAGAGCTAATGGCATAATTCTGTTGGAAATACCCGCCATTTATTTCATTTTTATGGAAGAGTTGCTGGACCATGTGAAACTTAATAGATTTATCTAAGAACAACATGATCATTGCTTTCATGGAAAAGGTAGGCGCTTTATTTAGATATAGAGTGTCACCTAATACTGTTAAGGTGAGGTTTTCTTGAAGTTGCTCTTCTTTCAAAAATTGCTCTAAAAAAGAAAGATATTCATTCAATGTTGGTAAACTAATATTGAAAAAATCTACTAATTCATTTCGTGTCGCTCGGCCTTTATTATTATATAGGAACAATAAAATATCATTCATATAATCATAAGGCTTTTCTAAAAAATCTCGTTTTAGCATCGTTACTCACCTCTCTTTTAAGAATACTGTATCTATGATAAAATGGCAATAAACAACTGATAAAAAGATTGTTTTTTGAGGTGCTTTTTATTATCGTTGAGAAAAAGAAATAATAAGAAAAAACAAAGTATTTAAATGATAACAAAATAATTAAAATGAAGGAGCGATAGAACATGAACAGCGTGGTGAACTTTAGAGATATTGGAGGATTTCCAACGCAACAAGGTACAGTTGTCAAGACAGGGCATTTTTTTCGGAGTGGTGAACTCGTTAATGTTGCACAAGAGGATCAACAGATGCTAGTAGAGAATTATCAAATTAAACGGATTTATGATTTTAGAAGTGCAGCGGAAACGCAAGAACGACCAGATGATTCAATTCAAGGAACCAACTATCTACATATAGATATTTTGGCCGATATTCAGGCGCAGACTGCTTCATTAGAAGGAATGCTTAAAACGGTTGGTTCACCCGATGAAGCAATGGACATGGCTTATAAGGAAATGGTTCTTTCCAATTCGGGGCGCAAAGGTTACCAAACATTTTTTGAAAACTTTTTAAGTTATCCACAGGAAGCTATTTTATTTCATTGTTTCGCAGGAAAAGATCGAACAGGAATCGGCGCAGCCTTGATATTAAGTGCTTTAGGTGTGGAACATTCTTATATTTTAGAAGATTATTTAAAGACGAACGAGCAAAGAAAAACCGCTAACGAGCAAATTATTGCGCAATATCAAGCAAATGGAACGCCTCCAGCAGAAATTCAACAATTAGAAACGCTGCTTTATGTGAAAAAAGAGTACTTAGCGACCGCTTTACAGGCGATTGAAAAAGAATTTGGTTCGGTAGAGGGCTATTTAAAAGAGGGACTCGGCTTACCTTTATCCGCCAAAAAAGACATGCTAAGTCTGTACACAAAATCATAGATCCTAAAAAAAGGACTATCCTTTCTAAAAAAGAAGTTTTATAATAGAAAAGAATCCGTTTGTAAGGAGGGATAGGGAATGAAAGAAGGACAAGAACAATTCTTAACGTTCATACTAGATCGAACAAAAGAAGATAAAAAAGAAAAAATGCAAGCGCTACTTGCAGAAATGTTTGAACGCCAACAAACAGGCAAATTAGATAAAATGTACTTGATGACAAAAGCACCAAAACTTTTGGCTTATTTAAAACCAGAAGCCATTGATGAAGTTAAACAAGTCGTTTCGGAATTTTCTAAAAATATGAAATAAACAATCTTAGCTTGAACTTACGACATTTTAAAAATGTGTCGTAACATTCAAGCTTTTGTTTGTTATTCTCTTGTATTTTATGCTAAAGTTATTCAGGCACAAAAAAAAGCAGGTGATTTTATGAAACATATAAAAAATACATGGGAACTATTTATTTTAGATTGGAAAAGAATTTTTAAAAACCCAGTAGCAACATTTTTGATTGTTGCCTTAATGATTATTCCATCATTATATGCATGGTTTAACATTAAAGCACTATGGGATCCGTATTCAAATACAGGAGAGTTACCAATAGCGGTCTATAGTGATGACCAAACAGCAACTTTTCAAGATAAATCGGTCAATATTGGTGATGAAGTCTTGAAAAACTTGAAGAAAAACAAGCAATTAGGTTGGCGTTTTGTTGATTCGAAAAAGGAATTAGACAAAGGGGTCCAATCAGGAAAATATTTTGCCGGGATTTATTTACCTAAAGATTTTTCCAAAGATTTGCTAAGTTTTACTTCTGGTGATATCAATAAACCTAAAATTGAATACTCAATTAACGAAAAAATTAATGCAATTGCGCCGAAAATTACGTCAAAAGGCGCTTCTTCCATTCAGTCACAAATTTCGGAAGAATTCATCAAAACGGCAAGTAGTACGTTAATCAAAACATTCAATGATATTGGCTATGATATTGATAAAAACATGGTCAGCATTCAAAAAGTTAAGAGCATGATTTTAGATACAGATGCCAACATTGGAACCATTGATACGTATGCAAAACAAGTCACAGACTTACATGGTAAGATGCCAGAGCTAAAAGAAAAATTAGCGAAAGCCAACGATGCGATGAAATATTTACCTGAAGTTGATGCTTTAGGAGAGAAGATTGTTGAGCTAAATGGCAAAATGCCAAGCATCAAAGAACAAGCTAGTGTTATTTTGACGTTACAAGAAAAAATTCCAGAAATTCAAAACGCTGGCCGACAAATTGCTATGATTGATGAAGACTTTGCCTCTGTGGAACAAACAATGAGCGAAGGAATCCAAGAAGCAAAACAAGGATTAGAAATCATTCAACAAGTCCAAACGGCGTTACCAGATATTCGTAAACTAGGTGATCAAGCCAATGATTTAGGGAATGTCACATTAGATGGCGCCAATAAATTGCAAGAGGCGTTACCAAGTATTACGAATAGCGTTGAAGTGACTTTGAAATCTATCCAGCAAGTTGCTACAACAACAACTTCCGTAGTCGCTACTATTCGTCAAGCGTTAGATGATGGACAGTTAACGCCAGAAGAAAAACAACATATTAATGAAGTAGTACAAGATTTCACAACTAATATCCAACGGCAACAGCAAGCAATTAACGACATTATTGCGTTTATGAAACAACTCCAAGAAAATGCTGGTAATCATGACTTAGATGGTGCGATTGCTCAATTAAGCCATGTAAATGATTTATTAACAGATTTTAGCAATCGCTTGAATCAATTAAATGCTTTAGTCCAAGCGGGTGATATCTCTGGAGTACAAAATTATTTAAATGAGATTGACGAAATGGCAACTAATATTTCTAGTATTGTGGGCAGTGTTGATGTAAACGGAATTAGTAATACCGTTTCAACCATTTTAAACAAACTAACTAGTACCATCCAAAACGCTCAAGGTCAACTAAACAAAGCACAACAAATTGACTTTGAAGGGTTATTGAGTTCAACAAGTCAAACGGTCACTAATGCGATTTCTTTATTAGAAAAATATCAAGCCGAAATGCCGGCAATTAAACAAGAAATTCATGATGCGAATACGATGTTGAATGGCAATATGGAAACCATTGTCAATGGCATTAACCGTGGTGCTGATTTGTACAAAAACGATTTACCAGTCATTCAAGATAAAGTCAGCAAAGCGGCAGCCTTTATGCAAAATGACTATCCAGGTATCCGAAAAGATTTAACGAATACCTTGAAAACAGTCAATGAGAAAATGCCAGATGTTGAAGCGGCCTTGGACAAAGCCAACGAGCTGATTATTAATGATTGGCCAAATATCAAAACAGGATTACACAAAGCAGCGAATGCAATCCGTAAAGGTGAAAAAGAAGTTGATTTAGGCGAAATTCTTAAATTACTAAAATTAGATGCCAATAAAGAAAGTGACTTCTTTACACAACCAGTTGAAGTCAAAGAACATGCTGTTTATCCGATTGCTAATAATGGTTCGGCAAGTACGCCATTCTATACAGCTTTGTGTTTATGGGTTGGCGCTGTGTTATTCTCAAGTGTTGCGACAACAGATGTTTATCTTGAAGGAAAAGATAAAAAACGCTTCTCTAAACGGGAACAATTTTCAGCACGGATGTTTACCTTCATTGTCATGGGGATTGGTCAAGCGCTGATTGTAACGCTAGGTAATTACTTTGCGTTAGGCGTAGATGTCCGTAATCCAGCGTATAGTGTCTGGTTTGCCGTATTGATTGCCATTACGTTTATGATAATGGTTTATGTGCTCGTTGCTCTCTTTGGCAATGTAGGGAAAGGAATTGCGATAATAATCTTGGTACTATCCATCTCTGGTGGGGGTGGGAACTACCCAATTCAAGTCTCAGGTAAATTCTTCCAAATGATTAATCCGTTCTTGCCGTTTACGCATGCCGTGAACTTGCTAAGGGAATCAGCAGGAGGCATTTACTGGCCAAATGCTTGGTTTGCAATTTGGATTATGGTGGGGATTTCAGTCGTCTTTAGTATTGGCGGTGCAATTCTTTATCCACATCTGGAACACAGATCGAAAAAATTTGCGGCTTTAGCACAAAAGAGCCATTTATTCCATTAAAAAACAAAAAGCTGAAAACGTCTCTAGCGTTTTCGGCTTTTTGTTTTTCTTTATTTTCAAGGCAACCCTAACAAAGAAGTTTTGGGGGCTCTTGCTTTTGACTTTTTGGCAATGCTAAATAATAAAATCTCCCTCAGAAAGTGAGGTTTTTTGTGTACAAATGTATAAAAAGGTTTTATAGTATTTTTTTAAGAAATAAAAAGTGGGTAGGGGTTGTAAAATGATTCAAGCATTGCTTCAACGATATGAGAAAAAAATTGAACGTCGTAAATTGGAAAAACGAACAGCATTCGGTGCTTTTGCCGGGCGGATTGGGCTTGTTTCTAATTTATTTTTATTCGTTAGTAAATTTATGATTGGCTTGCTTTCAGGTAGTGTTTCAATCATGGCAGATGCCATTAATAGCTTGTCCGATACTATTTCTTCAGTTTTAACATTAGTCGGTTTTTATATTGCCGGTAAGCCAGCGGATAAAGAACATCCCTATGGCCATGAACGTTTTGAATATATTAGTGGAATGCTTGTATCATTAGTCATTACGTTTATTGGGTTTGAGTTTCTAACGACCTCCGTTGATCGCATCCTGCATCCAGAATCAATCAAGGTGACACCCATTTTATTTGCTGTTTTAGCTTTATCAATTGGGATTAAAATTTGGCAAGGGCTGTTTTACAAAAAAGTATCAGCAAAAATTGATTCTCAAGCATTAGTTGCTTCTGCTAAGGATAGCTTTAATGATGTTTATACTACATTAGCTGTTTTGGTTTCTGCATTTATTGAAGGCGTCACTGGTTTGCGAATTGATGGATATATTGGTTTTTTAATTGCTGCATATATTATTTATAGTGGCTTGCAGTTAATTCGCGAATTTATTAATGAGTTGATGGGCATGCGTCCGAGCCAAACAGAAATTGATGAAATGAAAGATGTCTTATCAAAAATGGAAACAATTGTAGGGTATCACGATTTACTGATTCATAATTATGGTCCCAGCCAAACGTTTGCGTCTGTTCACATTGAAATTGATGATCGCTGGGATTTAAATAAAGCCCATCAGACAATTGATGCGATTGAAGCGAAGTTTAAAGAAGAATTGGATGTTAACCTTGTTTGTCATATTGATCCAGTGAATTTATATGACCCAACACAACAATTTGTTCATCAAACAATCAAAAAGATTATTCGTTCTTTTGACGCGTCTTTAAAAGTCCATGATATCCGCTTAGTTACCCATGGCGAAGAGCCGAAGATTTTGTTCGACTTGGTTTTGCCTACAGAATCAAAATTATCTGAATTTGAACTGGGTGTGGAAATTCAGCGGCAAGTTTATGAAAAAATTGGTCGTTATAAAGTGGAAATTACCTTCGATCATACGTACTTGTTACAATAAAAGGGAATAATTACCTAAGTTTTTAAGCGTGAGCCAAAAGGTCAAATAGACTTTTAGCTCTCGCTTTTTTGTTTAGAGAATGCAAATCCTTTTGTTATCTGGATTCTCTTGATAAGATAAAGGAAGCGGTGGGGCTGTAAATGAGTGTCTGATTAAAAAAAGATGGTGATTTTTTTATCTTTTTCAGTAACAAAAATCAATTGACTTTTCATTGTGAGAAGCGTAGCATATGGATTTGTTTGATAAAAAATAATGAAAAAAGTGAGCGGGTCACTCTAGAGAAAAGGAGTAGAAAAAAATGGCGGATTTAAAACGACTGTTCATTGGGAAACCATTGAAATCAGCCGAAAATGATGAACATAAATTAAGCAGATTTGCAGCGCTTGCGTTGTTATCTTCTGATGCACTTTCATCCATTGCGTATGGTACAGAACAAATAGTGGTGGTTCTGGTTACTTTGTCGGCGGCTGCGATTTGGTATTCATTGCCAATTGCTGCATTTGTTATTATTTTACTTATTTCTTTAACATTGTCGTACCGACAAATTATTCATGCGTATCCGCATGGCGGCGGCGCATACGTTGTTAGTAGTGAAAACCTCGGCAGAAATGCCGGTTTATTGGCTGGTGGTTCGTTGTTAGTCGATTATATGCTAACAGTAGCCGTTTCAGTTTCAGCGGGTGCAGAGGCGATTATATCAGCGATTCCAGCGTTATATGGTCATCAAGTAGCAATTTCTATTGGGATTGTGATATTGATTACCTTAATGAACTTGAGAGGCCTGCGAGAATCTGCTTCGTTCTTAATGTTGCCAGTGTATAGTTTTATCGCAATTATTACCTTACTGATTGTTGTTGGGCTATTTAAAATTGTGACTGGCGCACAGCCATTGAATGCGACAGCTTTACCAGGAGCCGTGGTTCCAGGAATTTCTATTGCCTTAGTTCTACGGGCGTTTTCATCTGGTTCTTCTTCCTTAACAGGGGTTGAAGCAATCAGTAATGCAGTGCCATTCTTTAAGAAACCACGAGCAAAAAATGCTGCTGGGACGTTAGCGTTAATGGCAACGATTTTAGGGTTCTTCTTCGTGGGGATTACGTTTATTAACTATTGGTATGGGATTGTGCCCAAAGAAGAAGTGACAGTTCTTTCACAAATTGGGAAAGCGGTCTTTGGTCAAAATATTTTATATTATTTATTACAGTTTGCGACAGCCTTAATTTTAGCGGTTGCCGCTAACACAGGATTCTCAGCCTTTCCAGTTTTGGCTTATAACTTAGCTAAAGATAAGTTTATGCCGCATATGTATATGGATCGTGGCGACCGTTTAGGCTATTCAAATGGTATTTTAACTTTAGCTGCTGGTTCCATTGTTTTATTATTGATTTTCCAAGGTTCCACAGAACGTTTAATCCCATTGTATTCAATTGGTGTGTTTATTCCGTTTGCTTTGTCTCAATCGGGGATGGTTGTAAAATGGCGAAAAGAAACTAAAAATTGGTTGCCAAAATCAATTGCTAATATTGTCGGCGCCTTTATCTCTTTCGCGATTATCGCCATTTTGTTTATTTATCGATTAGGGGACATCTGGCCGTTCTTTATTATTATGCCGGTGTTGATTTATGCATTTTATCGAGTCAATAC
The DNA here is from genome assembly GCF_018919685.1 of Enterococcus sp. S183_ASV_20. Classification (NCBI taxonomy): domain Bacteria; kingdom Bacillati; phylum Bacillota; class Bacilli; order Lactobacillales; family Enterococcaceae; genus Enterococcus; species Enterococcus sp. S183_ASV_20. The sequence continues at coordinate 35,796 of NZ_JAHLRI010000020.1, read as the reverse complement.
TCACTATAAGAATGTGGCGGAACAGCTACGTTTAGAAGATGGGGCACAGTTGCATGAGTTTGATGGGAATACAGTTATTGTTCTAGTAGGGAACGTAACCAAGGCAAATGTCGGCGCCTTGAACTATGCGCGTTCCATTGGTGATTATGTTGTTGCTATGCATGTCTCAATGGATGAAAACGTTGAGAAGGAAAAAGAAATTCAGGAAGAGTTTAAAAAACACTTCCCGGACGTTCGTCTATCAATTGTCCATTCTTCGTATCGTTCACTGCAAAATCCTATCTTACGTTATGTTGATTTGGTTAGTAAAAATGCCACGAAGCATAACTACAGTACAACAGTTTTAGTACCACAATTTGTACCAAATAAACGTTGGCAAAATATTTTGCATAATCAAACAAGTTTACGCTTGCGGATTCGTTTAGCGTGGCGGGAAAATATTATTGTGGCTACCTATAGTTATCACTTGAAAAAATAAAAAAAAGTCTGCCATCTTTTGATGGCAGATTTTTTTATTGACGTAATTGTTTTTGATAAATTCTAGCGCAAGACTGCTCTTCGGTGGTTACCATTGTCAAAAATTCCCAGTCATATCTTTCATAAAAAGTAGTATGGTCTGTAAGCAGATAAAGCTTTTTAAATCCAGAATTAGCAAGAAAATCACCAACTGTTGTTAAAAGAATTCCTGCTAAGCCTTGGTGACGAAATGTTGGTTCGACATACAATGCACAAAGGTTTGGCGTAAGGTCTGCACGATGGTGGAAGTCATTATCAATTACGCCCACGCCTGCAACGATGTCCTGCTGTTTATTCAAGCAGACCCACCAATGTGGTACGTGGTTTTCACTAGTTAGCATTTCCTGCATACTTGCTTGATACGCCTCAGCGGGGATTTGCCACTTTTGGCTAAACCATTGAGCAGCTGACGGAATTAAGTGTGGTTGTTGGTTTAAATCGATAATAGTATGGTTAGACATTATTAATCTCCTAGATAAAAGAACAGATCCCATTGAAAAGAAACAATGTTGGATCTGCTCTGCATTTTTTATTAATTGGAATGTTTGCTAGCTGGGTCTAAACGACGTTCAATAATCCCTAGAACCCAATCTGTGATAATCGCCATAAAGGCCGTTGGTAAGGCACCGACTAAAATGATAGAAGCACCATCTGTGGCATTGGTTCCACGAATAATAATATCCCCTAAACCACCAGCACCAACGAAAGCACCAATCGCAGTAATCCCGATTGCGACGACTAACGCATTTCGAATACCTGCCATGATTACTGAAACAGATAAAGGTAACTCGACCATATAAAGAAGTTGTACTTTTGTCATACCCATTCCTTTACCAACATCTAAAATATTGCGATCCACTTGAATCATGCCAGTGTACGTATTCTTGATAATTGGCAGGAGAGAATAAAGGAAGACTGTTACAACCACCGTGTTGACACCTAAGCCCATCCCCAACATTAAAATCGAAAGCATTGCCAAAGCTGGTACTGTTTGGATAATGTTCGCTAAACGGATAATCCAGTTGGCTAAGCTACGTTTACGTGAAATCATAATCCCGATAGGAATCCCGACAATTGCAGCAAAGCTTACGCCATAAATCGAAATTAAAAAGTGACGTAAAAATTGTTGAAAGACGTAGCCGCCATTTTGTTGGAAATAGTAGATAAATTGTTGGAATAAATTCATATTATTCATCTGTTACTCCCCCTCAAAATAGTTATTTTCTTTTAAGAAACGTTCGGCTACGACCGCAGGTTCAATTAAATCATTATCTGCTTGATAGTTCAATTCTTGCATTTTTTTGGTAGAAATTTTACCATCTAAGCGATTTAAGACATCTTTAATTTCCGGCGTTTCTTTTAATAATTTGTCACTAACCACAGGAGCGGCATCATAAGGCGGGAAGAAGCGCTTGTCATCTTTTAACATGACTAAATCGTAACTACCAATCCGGCCATCTGTTGAGTAACCTAAGATAACGTCCATTTTTCCAGCGTTGACTGCATCGTACACCAAGCCAATTTGCATTGGTAAAATAGATTTAAATTGGAAGTTGTATTCCTTTTTAAAGCCTTCATAACCGTCGCCTTCACGTGTGATCCACGCAGTATCGACACCAGCAACTAATTTGTCTGCGACTTTCCCTAAATCACTGACTGTTTTTAAATTGTATTTCTCAGCCGTTTCTTTTGTAACTAAGAATACATAAGTATTTTCAAAACCATATGAAGGGAACCAAGTTTGTTGATAACGTTTTTCAAATTCTGATTGAACTAGATTGAACGCTTTTTTAGGGTCTTTTTCCGCTGGTAAGCCAAGCGTAGTAGTCACGTCAGTACCAGTATAACGAGCTGCAGAAATTGAAGCATCTCCGTTTAACATTGCTTGGTGATTGATGGTCGTAGTGGCTAAGTTGTTAATCACATTTGTTTTTTTATCTGTGTAGTGCTCAACCATATCCGCTACAATGCTCCCTAAAATTTGCGCTTCTGAAGTAATCCCACCTGTAATGGCGACAGTGTTATCATCAGAAGTTGAAGCGAGACCAGGTAAAGAACACCCTGCCAATAAAAGTAAACTGCTTAAGAAGAGTAAGCTTAACTTGAGTTTCTTTTTCATCATTATTCGCCCTCCCTTAAAGCTTTTGGCGTTAAACGATTTTCTAATAATCCAAGAAGAACATCTGCTAAAAGTGCTAAAATAGTTACTGGAATAGTCCCGCCAAAGATTAATTCTGGCTGATAGTTATTTAATCCACTGAAAATCATATCACCAAGACCACCTGCACCAATATAAGAAGCCAGTGTAGCCCAAGCAATGACATAGACAGCAGCTAAACGAATGCCGGCCATAATTGTTGGCATGGCAATGGGTAATTCAACACTAAAAATAGACTGTAAATTGGTCATGCCCATGCCTTTAGCAACATCTCGGTAATTTTCATCGACATTTTTCATTCCGATATACGTGTTTCTTAAAATAGGTAGAAGGGAATAGATGAATAGCGCGATAATAGCGGGTGTTTTGCCGACACCAAAAATTGGAATCATCAAAGCTAATAAAGCCAACGAAGGAACCGTTTGTAAGGCACTTGTTAAACCAATGACAATATTGGCTACTTTGGGCAAACGTGTTAACCAAACGCCAACGGGCACAGCGATAGCGACCCCTAATAAAAGTGCAAAGAATGAAATATAAATATGTTCAATACTTTTTGAAATCATTTCTGATCCATATTCTTGAAAGAAGCTACTCATTGCTTACGCCTCCTCTTTATCAGTTTCGGACTCGCTTTGTTTTGCTTCTACAGCTTCACTAATCGTTGTTTCATCGCCCCAGATAACATCATAAACAATGTCAACAAGGGAAGCACGTGTTAAGATGCCCACCACTCGTTTTTGTTCATCAACGACTGGCACATATTTTAAGCCGCGTTTTAAGATTCTTTGTAAAGCATCACGTAAAAGAGCGGTTTTTTGAACAAAGAAGACATCTTTATTCAAGATATCACCGACACTAGAAGCTTTGCCACGTTGCTGATCTAATGTTTCAACATCGATAAAGCCTTTAAGCACATGGGAATTATCAACAACTAATAAGGTATCAACCCGTTTTTCACGCATCAATTTAATCGCTTCTTGTAAAGATTTTTCCGGCGTGATAGTAATAGCTGAATTTAACATGACTTCATCAACAGTGGTGAAATCAGGTTTGGCTTGTAATAGGCGATCTTCTCCGATGAGTTCTTCTACAAATTCATTGGCTGGATGACGTAAGATATTATCTGGTGTGTCAAATTGAATTACTTTGCCTTCGCTCATAATGGCAATTTTATTTGCTAATTTCAACGCTTCATCCATATCATGGGTAACAAAGACAATAGTTTTTCCTAAACGTTCTTGCAAATCTTTCACTAAATCTTGTAATGAATCACGGGTGATAGGATCTAAAGCACCAAAAGGTTCATCCATTAGAATAATATCTTGATTGGCAGCTAAAGCCCGCACAACGCCGATTCTTTGTTGTTGTCCGCCAGAAAGTTCATTGGGATAGCGGTCCAACATTTCTCGTGGTAACTCAACCAAATCAATCATTTTTTCGGCTATCTTATTGCGTTCTTCCACAGGTACTTTTAATAATTTAGGCACTAAAACGATATTTTCACGAATGGTCATGTGAGGCATCAAGCCGATATTTTGAATGACATAGCCAATTTGGCGACGTAGCTCTACAGGATTGATTTTTTGAATATCTTGGCCATCAATTAAAATTTTTCCTTTTGAAGGGTCGGTCATGCGGTTAAGCATCCGCATTGATGTTGTTTTTCCACTACCACTTGTTCCGATGAAGCAGATAAATTCACCTTTATCGAAAGACAAATTAATGTCATCAACGGCGACTTTTCCGCCTTTATAAAATTTTGATACATGCTGAAATTCTATCAACTTACTCACCTCAACTAAATATTTTGAAAATGTATCTTATTACTAGTATGCTATAAAAATGCGATTTCGACAAATGTAATCTATTTTTAATGGGAAAAAGAAGGCGGTAAAATTTTTTTAATTCGTTCTAAAAAAAAGAAAAGATAACTATTGTTTAGTAAAAGTTATCTGAACGAAACAAGATGTTAAAAAGAGTATTCTGAGAAGGAAGAAAAGCCGCTATAACAAAGAAAAGTGTCCTTTGTAGCAAGTTGACGGGAGCTGGGTTTTTCATTAGAATGGAAAGAGAACAAGGGAATAAAATAAAAAAAGGCGCTTCATGATTTAGCGGCAACTAAATCACGAAGCCTTGAATAGTCACCTGTGCAAGTGGACCATCAAGTTGCCCGTTCAATCAATGGAAACCATTGATCACTTTTATTTTACTGAATTTTTGAAAAAATTACCAGTTTTTTTAAGAAGTAAGAAGTGGAAGAACGAAGGATGCTTTTTATGGAATGTGCAATGACGTTCAGAAAAATCTGAAGGTCATTTTTTATTCTCTTGTTCAAACATTCAAACATAGGGGAAGAGAGACGGACGTAATTTTGTCACCGATTATTACGTCCGTCTTCCGTTGTTTTCTAAAGCGTTGGTTACATGTCTTTGTAGAGGTTGGCTTCGATTGCAGTCCGTTTTGGTTCTAAAAAAGGCGGTAAAGCCAATGTTTCCCCTAAATGTTCCAGAGGCTCATCCAATGTAAAACCAGGAGTCAAAGTAGCAAATTCAACCCGATTCCCGCCTGGTTCACGAATGTATAAACTTTTAAAATATCCACGACTTACATACATTTCAATTTCCCAGCCTTGTGCTAAAGCGCGCGTGTGTAGTTCTTGTAATGCTTCATCATCAGCCACAGAAAAAGCAATATGATCCATACTGCCACGCCCCATTCGGCTTGTTTTATCCGACGTTGTTTGATGAACAGAAAAGCTTTCCGTCTCACTTAAAATAATCGTATTGCCAACTGCTTGCCAACCAAGAAATGTTTCAAAAAAGGCCAAGGTTTTTTCAGAATCTGGCACATGAAATTCAGTAGAGGCCAAACCGATAATTTGAACCGCTGCTGGAATGTCGTTAGAAACAACGAGTGTTTCTTTTAATGGATTTTCAGGAACTTCTGTCAGGATAATATGCGTATCATCTGGATCACTGAAATGTAGGCTCTTTTCTTTTTTGTTAAATGGAATTTTGTTTTCTGTTAAACGTTGTTCCCAAAAGGAAAGGCTGTTTTGGGGAATTTTTAAGCCAATCGTGGCTAAATAATTTTTTTCTTCATAGCGGTTGCCTAATAAGGGCACGATAAAAAAAGTTACTAAGCTTCCCGGTGTGCCTTGATAATCGCCATAAAAATAATGAGGCATGCGATTGTTGTCTTGATTTACGGTATTTTTGACAAAGCGTAAGCCTAACAATTTTGTATAGAATGATTGGTTTTCTTGACCATGACGCGCTAATAGTGAAACATGATGAAATTGAGCATGCATTTTGAGTTCCTCCTCTAAATAACTATATATACTTACTTAAAGTAAGTATAGTGCTTCTGACATTTTTTGACAACTATTTAGTTTGATTCAGAAGGCTGACATAGCCAGAAACAAGAAAAAGTGTTAGAATAACCAAGATAAAAACTAGTAGAAAGAGTGACGGAAATGCTAAGTACAGAAGATTTTGATTTTGATTTACCAGAAGAATTAATTGCTCAAACCCCACTAAAAGATCGCGCTAGTTCACGATTATTAGTTGTAAATAAAGAAACAGGGGACATGGAGGATAAACATTTCCATGATATTCTTGATGAATTACAGCCTGGGGATGCATTAGTCATGAATAACACACGGGTACTACCGGCCCGTTTATATGGAGAAAAACCTGAAACAGGCGGTCATTTGGAAGTTTTACTTTTAACAAATACAGAAGGCGATACATGGGAAACCTTGATTAAACCCGCGAAACGTGCAAAAGTCGGCACGGAAATTCAATTTGGCGATGGTCGCCTAAAAGCGGTGGTTAAAGAAGAGTTGGAACATGGTGGTCGAATCATTGAATTTAAATATGATGGTATTTTCTTAGAAATTTTAGAATCGTTAGGAGAAATGCCATTGCCGCCATATATCAAAGAACGTCTAGATGATCCAGATCGTTATCAAACGGTTTATGCTGAAGAAAATGGTTCAGCTGCAGCACCAACAGCGGGTTTGCATTTTACAAAAGAACTATTAGAAGAGATCAAAGCAAAAGGTGTTCATCTCGTTTATTTAACTTTACATGTCGGTTTAGGAACATTCCGTCCCGTGAGCGTTGATAATATAGAAGAACATCATATGCATAGCGAATTCTATCGTTTAACTGAAGAAGCGGCTAAGCAACTAAATGAAGTACGCCAAGCAGGCGGTCGGATTGTTGCGGTTGGAACAACTTCTATTCGTACGTTGGAAACAATTGGCACAAAATTTAATGGTGAAATCCAGGCTGACAGTGGCTGGACCGATATTTTTATCACACCAGGGTATCAATTTAAAGTCGTAGAGGCTTTTTCAACGAACTTCCATTTACCAAAATCTACGTTAGTGATGCTTGTGAGTGCCTTTGCAGGAAAAGACTTAACATTGGCTGCTTACCAACATGCAATTGAGGAAAAATATCGTTTCTTTAGTTTTGGCGATGCAATGTTTATTAAATAAGCGACACTTTGTGAGCAGAATACTTGGGATTGAAACAAAAATATATTATGATAAACACGTGATTTTTGGAATCACAGTAAAGGTGTGCTTTATTTTTTCTTCCCCTGTAAATAATAAAGTTAGAAACCAAAACGCTACTAGGACGAAAATGCTTAGTAGACAATCTTAGAATAAAAAGAACAGCGCAACCACGGTTGCGCCGTTCTTTTTTTTATGTAAGAAAAGATTAATTATTGAAACAACAATACGAAGAAGTGCTTTCTTCGTATTGCCGGTACTAAGTTGTACCTCGGCAACTCCAAGTACAATCAGAAAAATTGTCTTGTTAAGTACAGCTTATACTGTTTAGGCTTCTTGTTCTACATCGTCATTCAGTGTTTCTTTGAAGGTGAACACATCATCAATGGTTACGCCAAAGACGTTCGCGATGTCATGCGCAAGAAGTAATGAAGGATTGTACTTGTTTCGTTCCAGTTGAATAATTGTTTGTCGAGAGACACCGACTCGATTGGCCAAATCTTGCTGGGTCATACGAGCCATAGCACGATAAACATGAATTGAACTTTCAAACGAAGATTTTTTCTTTTTTCGCATAGCATTCCCTCCTTTAAAAGAAGATAAAATAGAATGTGCACCTTGAATATAACACATATGATTATTTGATACAAATATATTTTATTGCCTAAAAGAAAAAACCGAGCTTAAATTTAAGCTCGGCCTTGTTAACGGGAAGACATCAATTGGTTGAATAAGTGTTTACATTTCGCGATACATGTAAAGCAAAAGGTGAACGTGATGTGGTGAAACTAAAACCTTGTTTTCATACAGTTTCGACGCTTGGATGGTGGATAACTTGCGTTAGGTGATAACAGATAGGGTAAATGCTTTATAGAAACTCCATCCTTCTATAACCTTTCCCTATTTTCCGATACGAGTTATCACTAACAATTACTCTACACGTATTGTTTACAGGTGAATCTTGCAATTCTAACAACTTTGAGTTTACCGATTTTTATCTACTGAGAAAATCTTCAACCAATTGATTAGCATGTCCTCCTTACACTTAAAGAATAGCACTTTTTGAAAGCGTTTGCAAGTTATAGCACTTATTAATAAGATTAAATATAATATTTTTCTGGTTATTTTATAACATGTAAAATAAATAATCGTGCGAACTAAATAACATTGTATTTTTTTGTTGTTTTGTTTTGAATATATAGAAATAAACTATTTTTTTATCAGACAAAATGAAAAAAATGTCCATTGCTTTTTGGCTGAATTCGTTTCTTTTTTCATAAAATTCCCATAATCAAATAGAAACATTGCTGTAGCAACAACGAAAATACCAGTTTTTTCTGGACATATGAGAGAACGCTAAGCCAAAGATGAAAAAAGTTGCGTGTTCAAAAAAAATCATGTTATATTTAATAGAGACACTATTATATAGGAAGAAAAAATTAGAGGGGGAATAGGATGGAAGCTTACAAGCAAACTGTCGATACTGTCACAAAAGAAGTTTCAGTCAATACTGAAACTGGTTTAACACAACAAGAGGCCCAACAACGGCTGAAAGAAAATGGCCGCAATCAATTTGAAGAGGCTAAGAAGGATTCTGTGTTAAAGAAATTTATTCACAGTTTATCTGATTTTACAACGATTATTTTATTAGTTGCTGCGGCAATTTCGTTTTATACAGCAATCGTAACAGAACATGGCGAATATTTTGAAGGAATCTTAATTATTGCAATTGTGATTATCAATGCTGTTTTAGCCATTGTTCAAGAAGGAAATGCTGAAAAATCTCTGGCGGCTTTACAAGACATGAACAAGCAAAGTAGTGCAGTCTTACGAGATGGCAAGGTAATCGAAGTCGATGCTGAAGAACTAGTAGTAGGAGATGTTCTAGTTCTTGAAGCTGGTTCAATGATTACAGCCGACGCACGACTTATTCAAGCTTCTCAAATGCGCGTAGAAGAGTCAGCACTAACAGGTGAAAGTGAACCTGTTGAAAAAGATCCTACATACGTGGGGCATGACGATGATGGCTTAGGAGATCAAATAAATATGATTTTCAAAGGCTGTACCGTTGTGAATGGCCGCGGACGAGCAGTAGTAACTGCAACAGGAATGAATACAGAAATGGGTAAAATTGCTGGGTTACTGAATAACAGCGATCAGCAAAAAACACCATTACAAAAACGCTTGAATCAATTAGGCAAACGTATTAGTTTGTTAGCCTTAGGGGCTGCAGCAATTGTTTTCATTATTGGTGAACTGCAAGGAGAACCGCTTCTTGAAATGTTTATGACAGCCGTTTCCTTAGCGGTGGCAGCTGTACCAGAAACACTAACCGTGATTGTAACGTTAACCTTAGCATATGGTGTTCAAAAAATGGCTAAGAAACATGCGATTATTCGTCGATTGCCAGCAGTAGAAACGCTAGGAACTGCGAATGTTATCTGTTCTGATAAGACAGGAACACTGACACAAAATAAAATGCGCGTCCGCCGAGTATGGCATCGTGGTGATGAAGTAACGGATACGGAAGATGCCATGACCGATGAAGCCATGGAAGTATTGAAAATGGCTGCTTTATGTACAGATGTCATTGTGGAAAAAGAAGGCGATGAACTAACTGTTACAGGGAATCCGACAGAAGCGGCAATTGTTCGTGCTGTCGAAGAAAATTATCATACGAAAGAAGAACTTGAAGAAAAATATCCTCGTATTGGTGAAATTCCCTTTGATTCAGAACGAAAAATGATGACTACGGTCCATCAATGGGGGAAAAAGTACATCTCAATTACTAAAGGAGCCTTTGATGTGTTACTACCTCGTTTTGGTTTCGGAGATGTCGATCAAGCGGCTATTGTTAATGATCGTTTCGGAAAACGAGCGTTACGAGTTATTGCTGTCGGTTATGCCGTATATGATGAACCACCCAAGGAAATTACATCGGAGGCTTTAGAAAAAAATCTTCGCTTGTTAGGCTTAATTGGCATGATTGATCCACCACGTCCAGAAAGTAAGGGCGCCATTGCTCGTGCGAAAAAAGCTGGAATTAAAACAGTGATGATTACTGGTGATCACGTGGTAACAGCCAGTGCAATTGCTAAAGAATTAGGAATTTTAAAAGATAAAAGTGAAGCCTTATCTGGTTCAGAACTGAAAAAAATGAGTGATGAAGAATTAGATAAACGGGTTAAAGATTTATCCGTTTATGCACGTGTAACCCCTGAAGATAAAATTCGAATTGTTCAATCATGGCAACGTTCTGGCGCTGTTGTAGCAATGACCGGAGATGGCGTGAATGATGCGCCAGCCTTGAAAGCTAGTGATGTCGGTTGCGCAATGGGGATTACTGGAACAGATGTGGCCCAAGGCGCTTCAGATATGATTTTGACGGACGATAACTTTGCAACTATTGTTGATGCAGTGGCGCAAGGACGTGCCGTGTACCGAAATATTCGTAAAGCCATTAACTTCTTATTAAGCTGTAATATTTCTGAGATTTTTATTGTTTTAATTGCCATGTTACTTGGTTGGGGTGCGCCATTTACTGCAGTTCAACTGTTGTTTGTTAACGTGGTCGCAGATGGGTTACCTGGTTTTGCATTAGGAAAAGAACCAGCGGAAAAAGGAATTATGGATGAGGCACCAATCCCTAAAAACGAAGGGATTTTTGCACGAGGCTTATGGCAAAAGATTGGGATTAATGCAGCAGTGTTCACAGTCATTACTTTGTTTGGTTTTTACCTAGGTGCCTTTGTACCAGGTGTTTCAGCCTATGTTTCAAACAGCTATGAAGTTGGACAAACAGTGGCATTTTTAATCTTAGCTTATTCCTCTATCTTACATGTCTTTAATGTTCGTAGTGCGAACTCTGTTTTCCGTGTAAAATTATCAAGCAACAAGTCGCTCTTTGAAATGGTCGTTTTAGCATTACTAATTACCACAACCATCGCTTTATTACCATTCACACAAGAACTATTTGGATTAGTGCATATTAGTTTAAATCATTGGATGTTAGCAATTTTCCTATCCTTTGTGCCAATTTTCGTCAATGAAATGATTAAGTTCCATTTCTCTGAAGTCGAAGAGGAAGAAGAAGTAATTTAAATTTAACAGGAATAAAAGGAGCTACATTTGTTCAGAAAATTATCTTAATAGTTAGCAAGTGGGGCAGCAGTCGTTTCGACTGCTGCCCCACTTATTTTTGATTTTCCTTTTTTCAAAATAGGTGGGTTTCTTATCTAAGATGAACATTCTCTAATAAAAAGACTTGCTAAACGATTTAAAACGTATTATAGTGAGTAGCATCGTTAGTCAAAAAGCGCTTTTTGACTAATGAAAAAGATATATAAAACGTTATATAATAAAGAGTTTTAAAAGTTTTTATGGAGCTGTTGGTTAAACTAAACGAAGTCATTTCTTTTGTAGGAGGAAAGTATTGTGTTACACAAAGCAGAGGGGTTTGATCGTCGGAAATTTACGATGGCAGGGATCTTAGTTGCCATGGGCGTTGTCTATGGAGATATTGGAACGAGCCCTTTATATGTAATGAAAGCCATTGTAGGAGATAATGGTGGCTTGGCACGGGTTTCTGAATCGTTTATTTTAGGTTCGGTCTCATTAATTTTTTGGACATTAACTATCTTAACCACGATTAAATATGTTGTTATTGCTTTAAATGCTGATAACCATGGAGAAGGTGGGATTTTCTCTCTTTATACATTGGTTCGAAAAAAAAGTAAGTATTTGATTATTCCCGCAATGATTGGCGGCGCCGCTTTACTGGCTGATGGCGTTTTGACCCCAGCTGTGACAGTGACGACAGCGATTGAAGGCTTACGGGGGATTCCAGCATTTTTTGAACGTTTTGGCAATGACCAAACGATTATAGTGGTTATTACGTTGACGATTATTTTAATTCTTTTTTCTGTTCAACGATTTGGAACAGAATTGGTCGGGAAAGCTTTTGGGCCGATTATGTTCTTGTGGTTTACTTTTTTAGGCATCATTGGTTTAATGAATTTTAGCCAAGATTGGACGGTTATTCGTGCATTAAATCCATATTATGCTTTGCAATTACTAGTCAGTCCAGAAAATAAATTAGGTCTATTTATTTTAGGTAATATTTTCTTGGCTACAACTGGTGCTGAAGCTTTATATTCTGATTTAGGGCATGTAGGAAAAATGAATATCCGCATTAGCTGGCCGTATATTAAGATTTGTTTGATTCTTAATTATTTAGGTCAAGCTGCGTGGTTGTTAACGGTCAAAGAAAACCCTGAAATGCAGGCATTAGCTGAAATTAACCCATTTTTCCAAATGATTCCACGAGGTATTCTCGTATTTGGCGTTGTTTTTGCAACAATCGCCGCAGTGATTGCTTCGCAAGCGTTAATATCAGGTTCGTATACTTTAGTTTCTGAAGCGATTAAATTGAAGTTATTACCAAGACTTAAAATTATTTATCCTGGGAGCAATATCGGTCAAATGTATATTCCGGCGGTAAATTTAATTTTGTGGCTAGCTTGTTCAGCAATCGTGCTGGCTTTTAGAACATCGACACACATGGAAGCTGCGTATGGTCTATCGATTACGATTACGATGTTAATGACAACCATTTTATTGTTGTTTTATCTTTTGGATAAAATTCCAGCTTGGTCTGCGTATCTAATTTCCTTGTTCTTTGCTGCCATTGAAGTTGTCTTTTTCTTTTCAAGTGCTGCGAAGTTTTTCCATGGTGGATATGTTGCTGTGGGAATGGCAGTCTTCTTGTTATGCATCATGATTATTTGGGAACGCGGCAACGAGATTAAGGAAGCGACGGCGGAACAAGTGTCGTTGAAAAAATATGTACCACAACTTAAAGCTTTGAAAGAAGATACATCTGTACCTATGTATCAAACCAACGTGGTCTTTTTAACCTCCGATCGAGTGGATGGCGAAATTAATCGTAATATTATTTATTCGATTTTGGACAAACAACCAAAACGAGCGAATGTTTATTGGTTTGTTAATGTTCAGGTAACAGATGAACCCTTTACTCAAGAGTATTCTGTTGATATGTTAGGGACTGATTTTATTGTGCAAGTTCAGCTATATTTAGGCTTCCATATTTCTCAAGAAGTGAATGTATATTTAAGACAAATTGTTCATGACTTGATGAAAACAGGCCGCTTGCCAAAACAGCCACAACGTTATTCATTAACGCCAGGAAGAGAAGTTGGCGATTTCCAATTTGTATTAATTCAAGAAGAATTATCTAACGTTTCTGAACTGAAAAAATGGGATCGACAAATTATGCAGGCAAAATTAGCTATCAAAAACTTAACTACCTCTCCTGAAAGTTGGTTTGGCTTGGAATACAGTGAAGTCAAATATGAATCCGTTCCTTTAATCATTGGCCCACAACGGAAAACGCACTTAGTCGAACGAAAGAATCGTTCATAAATAGAAGAAATTTAACTAAAAGATTGAGCCTAAGTCCTTGAGATACATGGCTCAATCTTTTTTGTAGAATCAGAGTAAATACTGTAATTCCACAAAGAATTCATTTAAAAGCGTTTGGTCTTTAAAGGAATTCATCCGCTTAAAGATGGCCAGTAAGACTTCTTTTTGTGGCTCAGTTAATTGATCTACTTTTAACAAAGGAAGAAAAGCGATAATCAGAGAATAATCCAATTCTGGATTTTGAGAATGTGTAAATAATTCATGGAGTTCTGACAAAATAAACGGATGATAATAAGATTGGTCAGACTGTTCTTCTGCAGTTGTTGGTTCATAAATAGAAATACTCTCTTGGGAATGAGAGGGGGCTTCTACTGTTAAAGGAAAAGCATAAAAGGACTGCTGTAACTTTTGCGCTTGAATCATAATTTTTAAGGAATCGTGATAGGATAGCTGTTCTTCAGATAAACGTCCCATCAACTGAGTAAAAAAAGGTGGTTTTAGCAGTTGTTTATTTTGAAAATTTTCTTTTAATAGCTGGCGCACAAATCGATCGAAATCACCATAAAGTAGCCAATCTACTGTTGTGTCACAGGCTTTAGCGATTTTTTTTAAGTATCGTTTATTGGGTAAATTCAAACCTAGTTCCCAGTTACTAATTGTACTTCCACTAGATAAACCAATTTTATTGGCTAAATAACGTAAAGTGTACTTCTTCTTTTTTCGAGCTTCACGCATGCGCGCCCCGACTTGCTTTGTAGTAATTTTCATTGAAACACTCCTTTTGTAATAAATATGAGGATAAGGTGTTCTTAAAATATACATACGCAAAATTCGGCTCTTTTTTTTTCTAAACTAAAAAAAGTAATTATTTCTAACAATTTTCATCTTGTGCTATGCTTAAGATGAAAATACTTAAGAAGAGAAGGGATCATATGTCAGCAAAACATAATCATGAACAACACCAGGAAAAACAGCCAACAATGTCCCACGATAAAATGAATCACATGAATCATGATATGGCGCATGAACAAATGGCTATGTCACACCAACATGAAGGAATGAAGGGAATGGACCATTCAATGCATATGGGGAATTTTAAACAAAAATTCTGGCTGTCATTGATTTTAGCTATTCCGATTATTGTTCTTTCACCAATGATGGGTTTTCAATTACCTTTTCAATTTACTTTTCCAGGTTCTGATTGGTTGGTCTTAATTTTAGCAACTGTGCTATTTTTTTATGGTGGACAACCATTTTTAAGTGGCGCTAAAATGGAATTACAGCAAAAGAGTCCAGCAATGATGACGTTAATTGCGATGGGGATTTCGGTATCATATTTTTACAGCTTATATGCGTTTTACATGAATCATTTTACGAATCAGGACCACGTGATGGACTTTTTCTGGGAATTAGCCACTCTGATTGTTATTATGCTTTTAGGCCATTGGATTGAAATGAATGCTATTTCTAATGCTGGTGATGCCTTGAAAAAAATGGCTGAACTGTTACCTGACACAGTCAAGCGAATGACTGAACATGGGGAAGAAGAAATTCCTTTGCAAGATGTCCAAGAAGGCGATCGCTTGATTGTTCGTTCGGGAGATAAAATTCCGACAGATGGTAAAATTTTGAAAGGAAGCACAACAGTCGACGAATCGATGGTTACAGGGGAATCAAAAACAGTAGAAAAAAACATTGGCGACTCCGTGATTGGTGGAGCTGTCAATGGCAACGGAATGATTGAAATTTCAGTAACTGGCACGGGTGAAAATAGTTACCTGTCAAAAGTTATGGAGATGGTTAAACAAGCGCAATCGGAAAAATCAAAACTAGAATCCATTTCAGACCGTGTAGCCAAGTGGTTATTCTATATTGCCTTATTCGTAGGTGTGTTAGCATTTATCGGTTGGTTACTCGTAACGAAAGATTTGTCTCTAGCATTTGAACGAATGGTTACAGTTTTTATTATTGCCTGTCCCCATGCGTTAGGCTTAGCAATTCCTTTAGTGATTGCTAGAAGTACCTCCATTGCTGCTAAAAATGGCTTACTTTTAAAAAATCGGAATGCATTAGAACAAGCCAATAAGGTTGAATATGTGTTGCTGGATAAAAC
This sequence comes from Enterococcus sp. S183_ASV_20, assembly GCF_018919685.1. NCBI lineage: Bacteria > Bacillati > Bacillota > Bacilli > Lactobacillales > Enterococcaceae > Enterococcus > Enterococcus sp. S183_ASV_20. The sequence continues at coordinate 20,040 of NZ_JAHLRI010000020.1, read as the reverse complement.
TGGAACTTTAACAGAAGGACAATTTACAGTTACTGGCTTAGAATTAATGAGTAAGCAGTTTACTAGAGAAGAAGCACTTAAATATATTGGGGCATTGGAAAAAAATGCAAACCATCCGTTGGCAATTGGGATCATGAATTATTTAAATAAACAAGCCGTTCAACCTTATGAAGCCCATAATCTGCAAGCTTTATCAGGCGTAGGACTGGTTGCTACTGTTCAAAACCAAGAAGTCAAAATAGTCAATGAAAAAGAAGTTGCACGGTTACAGTTAACCTTCGATGAAACAATTAAAACAAACTATCAAGAGCAAGGAAACACCTTGAGCTATTTAATCATCGCTGGTCAATTAGTCGCACTGCTTGCTTTAGGAGATAAAGTCAAACCAGAAGCTAAAACATTTATTGCAGAGTTACAAGCGCAAGGAATTACGCCAGTCATGTTAACAGGGGATAATCAAACAGCTGCCAGTGCAGTTGCTAATTATTTAGGAATGAAGGAATACTACGCAGAGCTCTTACCAGAAGATAAAGAAAAAATTGTGCAACAGTATCTTACTGAGGGGCATCAGGTCATGATGGTAGGAGACGGTATTAACGATGCACCAAGTTTAGCCCGTGCTTCAATCGGCATTGCGATAGGCGCTGGTACAGATGTAGCAATTGATTCGGCAGATGTTGTACTGACGGATAGTGATCCTAAAGATATTTTAAGGTTCTTAGATTTAGCCAAACAAACACGACGTAAAATGATCCAAAATCTTTGGTGGGGAGCTGGGTACAATATTGTCGCCATTCCTTTAGCGGCTGGGGTTCTTGCACCAATTGGGATTGTTTTAAATCCAGCTGTAGGTGCTGTCTTGATGTCATTAAGTACAATTATTGTAGCAGCAAATGCTATGACACTGCATATTTCAAAAAAATAATTCGATATAATTGTAGAGAGCGGAAAGTAATCAATACTTTTTGTTCTCTATTTTTTTCTTCTTAAAAAAATTTTTGCCTTATTTGACGTATTCTTATAACAAGGGAGTGAAAGGGGACGATATATGGATTTCAAGGAATTATTGTCTTTTGAACATAAAAATATGTTGGAATTGTTGGATTTACTGCAACAAGAGCAGACATTTTCTGTTTTGATGGCTGCAGAAAAACTAAAGGTGAGCGACAAAACCATCCATTGTTACATTCAACGTTTTGAAAAAAAGCAGGAAACGTTTAAGATAGAAGGGCTTTGTAAGATTTATACAACGACCAAAGGAATTGTAAAATATCGTGAATTATGCGTTTGTGGCTTGGCTCGATTTAGACAAAAATTTTGTTATTTTATTCCCGAATTTTATATTTTACGTTGTCTAATTGAAGAGCGAATCAATTATGCGCAATTGACCCAGGTATTGGGATTACAGGAATCAACTCTTCGGAAGAAGCTGTCTAATATTCGACGTTGGCTAGTTAATTTTGATATTATTGTACGTCAAAAACATTACGATTTAACTGGCAATGAATGGCAAATTCGACAGTTAATCCTTTGTTTTTATTTGTTTTTTCAAGAAAACTGTCTGGAAGAAAACAGAGACATGACTCGGAAAATCATTACCTTTTTTGAGTTGGATTTAAATGTAGCACAACAGAATCATCTTAGTTGGCTAATTTATATTTGGGAGAAACGATATAGAGGCGGGCATGAAATTTTAGTGCCAAAGGCTAATTTATTTCAACAAACAAGTGCTTTTTTTTATTTATTTCGTGTGGAAGTGTTGAGCACTTCTTTTATGTCTCTTAAAGAACAAAAAGCGTTATTTGTGATTCTTGAAGCACATTTTGGTGGTTGCTTTGGCAAGAGAGCGCGAAAGTATTTTATTCATGAGCAAATGAAAATAGAAAGTTTATGCTTAAAAACAGCTATTTTTATTATGAAAGAAATTAGGAGAAATTTTACACAACATCATTTTAACTATCAAGAAATTCATTTATGTCGATTTTTAAGTACGCATATGAATAGTTTATTAGACGGACAAGCATGGTTGCCAGCTCATAAACAGGAACAAACACTCGCTGCTCGTTATCAACAAACCTGGCACAGATTACAAAAACTTATTAGGCTTTTAAAACGCCTATATCCAGTCTTTACTTCAGTAAAAGAACGGGAATTGACGAGTTGCTATTTTTATCACATCCTAGATTTATTTAACCCGATTTTATATGAAAAAAAATATATTATTTGCCTATTGACGGACTTTCCTCCAGAAAAGGAACGAGCGTTGGGGCAATCTATAAAAAGCTATTTCAGTGAAAAAAAGAATATTACAATTATTCATGGAAAACCAACGTATCAACTTCACCAAGCACACCTCTTAATTGTCAATCATTTGTTTCAGATGAACGTAGCGCTTTCTTCTAAGACAGTGGTTTATTTGCCAGAGGAATTATCTCCTGCTTTTTTTGAAAAAGTCGAAGCGAATCTACCGTAAGAAGTCCAATTTTGTCTAAATAGTGTTAAAATGAAGAAGTAAGAGGAATGGATGAGGAGGATATTAAAATGAAACAACTGCAATTTGGTACAAGTGACGAAACAGTTTCTTCGGTTATCTTAGGATGTATGCGCTTAAATGGTGCTGAAAATCCTCAACAGGTAATTGAAACTGCTTATGATCATGGCATTACATTTTTTGATCACGCCGACATTTATGGTGGCGGCGACTGCGAAACCATTTTTGGTAAGGCCTTAAAAGAAAGTACCATTCGTCGTGAAGATATTTTTATACAAACGAAATGTGGGATTCGTCAGGGCTTTTTTGACTTTTCAAAAGCACATATTTTAGAAGCGGTCGAAGGGAGTTTACAGCGTTTAGGTGTAGATTCAGTCGATGCATTATTGTTGCATCGTCCAGATACTTTAGTGGAACCAGAAGAAGTAGCTGAAGCTTTTCATTTATTAGAAAAACAAGGGAAAGTTCGCTATTTTGGTGTAAGTAACCAAACGCCAGGACAAATTGAACTTTTAAAAACAGCTGTTAAACAACCGTTATTAGCCAATCAATTACAATTTGGCATCAAGCATACTGGCATGGTGGATCAAGGCTTACAAACAAATATGGAAATATCAGGAAGCATTGATTATGATCATGGTATTTTAGATTATTCACGGTTGAAACAAATGACTATTCAAGCATGGTCGCCGTACCAATATGGTTATTTTGAAGGTGTCTTTATTGGAAATGAAAAATTCCCTGAGTTAAATCAAAAATTAAGCGAATTGGCTGAAAAATATCAAACAACGCCAACTGGCTTAGCCAGCAGCTGGATTCTGCGCCACCCTGCTAATATGCAAGTCATCGCAGGAAGTATGAATCTTGGTAGAATTGAAGAAATTGCTAAAGCAGCAGACATTGTGATTAGTCGCGAAGATTGGTACGATATTTATCGTGCAGCGGGAAATGTTTTGCCGTAAAAAGATTCTCATACTTGTGAAGATCCAGCGTGTATTGCTGATTGATTTTGGTATTTGATATAGTTGTCACTAAGGAACTATGTCAAATACCTTTTTCTTTCATTCGGCAATCTCCGTCTACTGCAAATTCTGTAGTTTTTTGTTAAAATAGAAAGGAAACTAGTTTGCTAAAGATGAGGGGAAAAAAATGACCAAAAAAAAATTATTACTCGTTGATGGAAACAGTGTAGCCTTTCGTGCATTTTTTGCGCTACATAACTCATTAGAACGATTCAAAAATAAAAACGGCTTGCATACAAATGCTATTTATGCGTTTAACAATATGTTTGAAAATGTAATGCAAAAAGAAATGCCTACTCATGTTTTAGTCGCTTTTGATGCAGGGAAAACCACATTCAGAACAGAATTTTATTCAGAATATAAAGCCGGACGTTCAAAAACACCGGGGGAATTTAAAGAACAAATGCCGTATATTCGTGAACTTTTAGAAGGTTTAGGCGTAAAATATTATGAACTACCTAACTATGAAGCAGATGATATTATTGGTACATTAGCCAACAAAGTTGATAAAGATGAATTTGATGTTGTCGTGTTATCAGGGGACCGAGATTTGACACAATTAGCGACGGACACTGTCAAAGTAGATATCACTGTTAAAGGAGTTAGCGATATTGAATCATATACGCCTGAGCATATTGCTGAAAAATATGATGGGTTAACGCCTAAGCAAATTATTGATATGAAAGGGTTGGCTGGCGACACGTCGGATAATATTCCAGGTGTAACGAAAATCGGTGAGAAAACCGCGATTAAGCTGTTAAAACAATATGGCTCAGTTGAAGGGGTTTATGAGAATATTGATGAAATGAAAAAAAGCAAAATGAAAGAAAACTTGATTAATGATAAAGAGCAAGCCTTTCTTTCTAAACGTTTAGCGACAATTGAAGTCAATGCACCAGTCGAAGTCAATGTGGAAGACTTGGCATATGAAGGAAAAAACTTAGAAAAATTGGTTCCTTTTTATAAAGAAATGGACTTTAAACAATTTTTAGCTAAGTTGGACATTACAGAAGAACCTGTTGAAATGGAAGATATTTTATTTGAAGTAGTCGAAGATCAGTTAACCAATGAAATGTTTACAGACGATATGGCTCTTTATGTTGAGATGATGGAAGATAACTATCATACGTCACCGATTGTCGGCCTTGCTTGGGGCAATAACAAGAAGATTTATACCACGAATAATTTAGCTGTTTTTGAAAGTCAGCCATTTATCGACTGGTTGATGGATGAGACACGTAAAAAAAATGTCTACGATGCAAAACGGACATATGTTGCGTTAAATCGCTATGTAGGAAAAATGACAGGGATTGCCTTTGATGTTTTATTGGCTGCTTATTTACTTGATACCAATGACAATAACGCGGATATTGAAGGCGTAGCACAACATTACGGATATGATGCGATTCAATCTGATGAAGCCATTTATGGAAAAGGGGCCAAAAAAGGCTTGCCAGAGGACGAAGAAGTTTTCTTTGGTCACTTAGCACGTAAGATTAAAGCAATTCAATTTTTAACAAGCAAATTAGATAGCGAATTAACAGAAAAGAATCAAGCTGATTTATTCTATAAAATGGAATTACCACTTTCTCGTATTTTAGGCGATATGGAAATAACTGGAATCCGTGTTGATGCCACGCGCTTAAAAGAAATGCAGGTAGAATTTTCAGAACGTCTGAAAGAAATCGAAGAAAAAATCTATGCAGAAGCTGGCGAAGAATTTAATTTGAACTCACCTAAACAATTAGGCGTTATTTTATTTGAAAAAATGGGCTTACCTGTGATCAAAAAGACGAAAACTGGTTATTCAACAGCGGTGGATGTTTTAGAACAACTAAAAGAACAAGCACCAATTGTGGCAGATATTTTAACTTATCGTCAAATTGCCAAAATTCAATCAACCTATGTTGAAGGACTCTTAAAAGTAATTCAGCCAGATAATAAAATTCATACTCGGTATGTACAAACACTGACCCAAACAGGACGGTTAAGCTCAGTAGATCCCAATTTACAAAACATTCCTATCCGTTTAGAAGAAGGCCGAAAAATTAGAGAAGCCTTCGTACCAAGAGAGGATAATTGGTTGATTTTCTCTTCTGATTACTCTCAAATTGAGTTACGTGTGCTCGCACATATTTCTAATGATGAGCATTTAAAAGAAGCGTTTGTGGAAGGACAAGATATCCATGCCAGCACTGCAATGCGAGTTTTCGGTGTTGAAAAAGCAGAAGATGTCACACCTAACATGCGTCGTCAAGCTAAAGCAGTGAATTTTGGAATTGTCTATGGTATCAGTGATTATGGCTTGTCCCAAAACTTAGGCATTACTAGGAAGCAAGCACAACAATATATTGACACCTATTTTGAAAAATATCCAGGCGTGAAGCAGTATATGGAAGAGATAGTCCGCGATGCCAAAGACAAAGGCTATGTGGAAACATTGTATCATCGCCGTCGTTATTTAAGTGATATTAATTCAAGAAACTTTAATCTACGTTCGTTCGCTGAACGTACAGCGATTAATACACCGATTCAGGGAAGTGCCGCAGATATTTTAAAAATTGCGATGATTGAAATGGCGCGTCGTTTAAAAGAAGAAAAATTACAAGCGACAATGTTATTACAAGTGCACGATGAATTAGTTTTTGAAGTACCAGAATCAGAATTAGAACAATTAAATCAACTCGTCAAAGAAGTGATGGAGCACGCAGTTTCCTTACATGTGCCACTTATCACCGATAGCAGTTGGGGAAAAACATGGTATGAAGCAAAATAATAGCTTACCCATTAAGAACGATGAATAAAATAAGGATAAGTAGGATCTGGACGTTGATATCTAAGCGTTCAGACCTCTTTATATAAAGGAGCAAAAATAATGCCAGAATTACCAGAAGTAGAAACAGTGCGAAAAGGACTTGAAAAACTTGTTGTAGGAAAAACCATTCAAGAAGTCATTGTTTTTTGGCCAAGAATTATTGAATCACCAGAAGTTGATGTATTTCAAGGTCAATTAGCTGGTCAAACGATTGAAGGGATTGAGCGAAGAGGAAAATTTCTGATTTTTAAATTGTCTGATAATGATATGATTTCTCACTTACGGATGGAAGGAAAATATGAGTTTCATCAGGCTGATGATGAAATTGCCAAACATACCCATGTAATGTTTACTTTTACAGATGGCACGCAATTACGTTATTTAGATGTACGGAAATTTGGCCGTATGACATTGGTTCCTAAGAATCAAGGTCATCAATATAAAGGGATTTTAGCTTTGGGCCCAGAGCCAACACCAGACGTTTTCCAATTAGCTACTTTTCAACAAGGCTTGAAAAAGCATCATAAAGCAATTAAGCCATTGCTGTTAGATCAAAAGCTAGTGACGGGCTTGGGGAATATTTATGTAGATGAAGCACTTTGGCAAGCGCAAATCCATCCAGAACAACCAGCAGATTCCTTAAAACCTGCGGAAGTTGCTACGTTGTATCAAGCAATCATTGACGTCTTGGCACGCGCTGTTGAAGCAGGTGGAACCACCATCCGCACCTATCTAAACGCGTTAGGAGAAGCAGGGACTTTTCAAGTAGCGTTGAATGTCTATGGGCAAACAGGCTTACCTTGCAATCGTTGTGGTACGCCAATTGTTAAAACAAAAGTGGCACAACGTGGTACGCATTATTGTCCACAATGCCAACAATTGAAAGGTCGTCGATTGAAATGACAAAAGTTTTAGGCATTACAGGAGGGATTGCGACAGGTAAAAGTACGGTTGTTGCTCTTTTTAAAAAAGCGGGTTATCCAATTGTTGATGGCGACATTATCGCCCGAGAAATTGTTGCAAAAGGGCAACCAGCCTTAGCCGCAATCGTTGAAACTTTCGGACCAGAAATAGTATTAACAACTGGTGAATTGGATCGGAAAAAGTTAGGACAATTAATTTTCGCTAATCCTCAAAAAAGAGAGCTATTAAATGAAACGTTGAAACCTTTTTTAAGAAAAGAAATTTTACGTCAAATTGAAGAAGCTAAAAAGAAAGCCGCCCTTGTTATTGTTGATATTCCTCTGCTTTATGAAGCTCATTATGAGGCGATTATGGATCAAGTTGCTGTGGTATATGTACCAGAAAAGATTCAAAAAGAGCGTCTGATGGCCCGAAACCAATTAACAGAAGAAGAAGCACAACAACGAATTGCTAGCCAATGGCCGATTGAAATGAAAAAAGAACGAGCAGATATCGTGTTTGATAATCAAGGAACTAGAGAAGAAACGGAACAACAAGTGAAGAAGTGGCTAGAGGAACAAACTGAAGAGAAGTGAATATTTTTTTAATGACGTAAAATGTTTTGAAAATTTCAGAAAAAACAGTGAAAGTCTTTGTTTTTATTAAAAAATGGCAAAGATTCAACGAAGAACCAGTTCTAAAGACCTAGTAATAGCGCAATTTCATGTTATAATATAGGCAACAAAAATTATACAGAATAGAAGAGGTGAACGTTATGCGTTGTCCAAGATGTCATCATAATAATTCCCGTGTTATTGATAGCCGTCAAGCAGATGATGGACGTGCAATTCGCCGTCGTCGTGAATGTGAAAATTGCAGTTATCGGTTCACTACATTTGAAAGAATTGAAGCGGCGCCATTACTTGTAATCAAGAAAAATGGGGATCGTGAAGAATTTAATCGTGATAAAATTTTGCGTGGGCTCATTCGCTCTGCGGAAAAAAGACCCGTTGCTATGGAACAAATGGTTCAAATTGTCGATAATGTTGAAAATCGAGTGCGTAGTTTAGGGGAAAATGAAGTCTCTACAACGCTTATCGGTGAATATGTGATGGAAGATTTAGTCAATCTAGATGAAATTGCCTACATCCGCTTTGCGAGTGTTTATCGACAATTCAAAGATATGAGCGTGTTTTTGAAAGAGTTACAGGACATTGTCGACAAAGCAAAATCTTCTTCTCCTGACTCAGAAAATTAAAAAGGAGGTCTTTCTTTGAAAGGAAATCGGCAAAGAATCCAACCAAAAAATATTTTTCAAGCGGTTATTGATTCACCGCTTTCTGATCAAGAGAAAGAGGTTTTAACCTTTTTATATCAACCAATTGTCGGCGCCAATGCGTTTAGTTTATATTGGCTTTTGTTATCTGAAACAACAGACTCAGAGGAGAATGGCTCGCTGTTTCATGCAGATTTAATTAGTTTGCTGGACTTGAGTTGCCAACAATTAGAAGAAGCTTGCTACAAATTAGAAGGCATTGGGTTGCTAGAAACGTATAAAAAAACAGATCGGGAATTAGGAGATTGTTATTTATATTATTTAAAAGCACCTGAAACAGCCGCTCGTTTTTTTAAAGATGAAGTGTTAGCTTTAGTGTTATTTAATCGGGTTGGACAACGGAAATTTGATCAATTAGTGCAAAAGTTCCAACCGCATCCTACTAAAACAGAGGGCTATCAAAATGTTTCCGCTAGCTTTCAAGAGGTTTATGCCTTTAAAGAAGAACAAATTGTTTCCGAAGCGAACCGATTGACAACGATTCAAGAAACTTTTTCTCAACAAGAAAAATCGAAGAAAATTTCTGTATCAACGGATTCTTTTGATTGGCACTATTTTGTGGAAGGTTTGCACCGTTTAGGCTTACAACTGCCTGAAGATGAGGCTAGTTTTCAAGAAGAAGTCTATGTTTTTCATCAATTATATGGCATCAATGAGTTAGATATGGTAGACTTTGCTTCGAAATCATTTGACTATTATACAAGTCGAATTTTGCCTAAGGAATTAGTGCGAACGATTCATCAAGCGTTTGATCCTGATAAAAAACCACAACCAACAAACGTAGTGACAAACAAGCAAGCACAATTGACGGTGGAAGAGCAACAAACGTATCGATATAACACATTAAAAATGAATGGTTTTTCTGAACTGGATATTCAAATGATTATGGATAGTGAAAAGAATCCGCCTATTCAATATTTAGAAGCTTTAAAAAATAGTCGAGGCGGCTATACGACACCACAAGAACGTTCATTAGTGAAATATTTGGTTGCCAAATCAGGCTTACCGACTAGTGTGATTAATATTTTGATTAACTATGTTTACAATATTCAACAACAACCGACTTTAAAAGCGGAGTATGTGAATCGAATTGCGAATGAATGGGGACAAAGTGGCATTCATTCACCAGAAAAAGCAATTGAACATGTCAGAGAATTGGCAAAACAAAGCCAAACCAAACAAAAACAGCGACAACAAAATTATTCAGGGAAACGCCAAACTGTTCGACAAGAGCGATTGCCAGAATGGGCAGATCAGCCAAACGATGAAACAAAACTTTCCCCAGAAGAACAAGCCGAGTTAGATCGACAAATTCAAGAATTTTTAAACCAAGGAGGTGACCAATGATGGAAGACGTAGGAAAAGAAATGTCAAAAATTATCCAGAAGCGTGACATCAATGAACGATATGAAGAACTGGTTAACGAAGTATTGAAAGATCAAGATGTTCAAGCCTTTATACAAGCAAACCGAGAGCGTTTAAGCGATGAAGATATTCGTAAAAGTTATGCTAAGCTGTATGAATTTGTTCAAGAAAAAAAGAAATTTCAATTAAACGATCCGGCAATGATTGCCCCAGGCTATGAGCCAAGATTAATGTTGAATTTTCATTACATTGATGTAACGTATGTCCCAACGGCTGATTTAATCGCCCGTCAGAAGGAAGAAGAAATTCGCAATCGAGTAAGGGCAATGGAAATGCCAAAAGATGTCCGAGAAGCAAATTTACGAGATTTCGATCCATCTTCTCAAGGTCGAGCCAAAGCGTTAGCAGAAGCAGTGCAATTTTTAAGAGAATATCCTGCGACACCAAAAGAATTTCATAAAGGGCTCTATTTACAAGGCCCCTTCGGTGTAGGAAAATCTTTCTTATTAGGTGCGATGGCTAATGCTTTAGCAGAACGTGGATTTACTACGACAATTGTTCATTTTCCAACATTTACAGTAGAAATGAAGCAAGCCATTGGTCGCGATCAAGTTGGTGAAAAGCTCGATGCAGTAAAAAAATCCCCTATATTAATGATTGATGACATTGGTGCGGAATCCATGACTAGTTGGATTCGTGACGACGTTTTAAGCGTAATCTTGCAATACCGAATGCAAGAACAATTAGTTACTTTTTTCTCTTCCAATCTAGATTTAAAAGCTTTAGAAGAGCATTTAACCGTGACGCAACGAGGAGAACAAGAGCCGCTAAAAGCCAGACGAATTATGGAACGTGTGCGTTATCTGTCAAAAGAGATTACGATGACAGGAAATGATCGACGAAACGGTTAAAGCAATCCTTTTATTTTTATGGATTGCTTTTTTTCTTGCGCTTGAAGAGGTAGCGTAAGTTTCGCAAAAACAAGTACTTTTGTGTACACTGACAATAAAGAAGTGAGGAAAAGAGGCGTAACAATGAAGAGAAAACTTTGGATTTTTATTGGGGTATTCGTGGTGCTTCTGGGAGGATATTTTCTTTTGTTTAGAGAAAAATCCTATAAAGTAGAGGTGGAAAAAGTGAATCCAAAAATTCAACGCTTAATGTCGACAGACAAACAACATTTTTTAACAAAACATGAATTTCACACAAAAGAAACCGCTGAACGCAAAGATTTGTTGAAATTTTTTATTGAAACCCGGCTCAAAACAGACGGCGGTTTTTTAACCAATTATTTACCAGATGCTGAACGCAAAGATGTCGCCACAGGACATGAGTTGCTAAGTGAGTCTTCGGGTCTATATTTGCGTAATTTAGCTTTTGATACGCAGGGACGTTTTGATAATTTTTACAAGCAGACGAAAGACACCTTTTACGACGGCGTCCAATTTAGTTACCGAATTGACGAGCAAGGCAATAAATACAATGTCAATGCCTCGATTGATGATTTACGGATCATTCGTTCATTAATTGAAGCAGGGGGGCATTTTAAAACAGATCAGTACGATCAAGAAATTAAAAAATTAGGCAAGAGTTTTATGGAAACCTCTATGAAAGATAATATTCTAATTGATTTTTACGATAGTAAATCAAAACAACAGTCTTCAGAAACTTCTTTGTTTTATATTGACTTAATTACGCTGGGTTATTTATACAAAGAATTTGGGATTTCAGCAGACTACTTGCAGTATCATTACCAATTAATAGACGATGGCTATATTTCTGATGATTTACCTCTTTATCAAACGAAGTTTAATCATCAAACAAATAAATACGAAAACAACGGAACACTTAATATTATTGAATCTTTATTAACGATTGTTCATTTAAGTGAAGTGGGTATGGCGAAGCAGACTAGTATTGATTTTGTGCGAAAACAAGTTCAGCAAGGGACGCTTTTTAACTCGTATGATTTAAATGGATCGCCCGTGGATAAAAATCAATCTGCAGCTAGTTATGCGATAGCGGCTTTAATTGGTGTTGCCGAAAATGACAAAGAGTTGTATCGTGCGGCAATCACAGTACTTAATAATTTTCAAATTATGGATTCAAGCAGTCCGATTTATGGAGGATTTGGTGATAAAGTTACGAAACAAGTCTATTCCTATAATAACTTAATGGCTCTTTTGGCCTATGATTTCTAGATGAGGTGAAAGCATGGAAAAGATCAAAAAACACATGAACTCGGCTTTTGAATGGTTGAGTCGTTATATTTCTCCAAGTCTTTTGGCCGTTTTAGGGATTGGGTTAGTGACAAGCATTTTGTTATTTGTTTATCCGATTAATGGCTTGGGAGATAATGGCGAGTATTTTCGTGTGTTAAATTCAAATAGTCTTTATCGTGTCAATGGTGATAGCTACGACAATGTGGCCTATTTTGTTAAGGACTTTTCAATTATGCGTTATTTTAATGAAACAACGACGCACTTTGTTTCCACTCAACAATTTTTCATCACCATTGCCATTTGGCTTAATAAACTTTTTTATAGTCAAACACTTTTCGATATTCGTTTCTTAGGTTTCGTTTATCTTAGTTGTTTTTTAGTGTCAATTTATATTCTGGTACGAGGCTTAACCGAAGGCGTATCTTTGAAAAAAAGTTATCTTATCTCCTTGTTGGTTATTTTCATCTTGGGGGATACCTCCTATACGATTTATTTTAATTCCTTTTATACAGAAGCGACGAGTTTTTTACTTTCTGTGAGTGTCTTAGCATTTTCAGTCTATTTTTATCGGGTGACGAAACCACGAACTTGGCTCAGAAGAATAGTTTTAGTTATCTTGGCACAAGCAGTAGTACTTTTAATAGGAACAACACGCCAAGAATATTTGCTGATTATTGGCGTAATTATTGCTGGATTAGGATTTTTTGTCTACTTGTCACAACGTTACCAACGATTGTCAATGACGGCCTTTTTAATTGCGTTGATTGGTTTTACAACGTTAGCAGCTTTTATCGTTCCTAACGATATCTATGAACGTGATGTCTACCACAGCATGACGCGCGGTGTAATGAAGGATAGTAAGGTTCCGGATAAACGGATGTCAGAGGGCGGAATCAACCCGCAATATGGGTTGCAAAAGGGACGTTCCTACTTTGAAGAATACAGTCCTGTATCACCAACTTCTGAACAAATGAAAAAAGATTTTTTTGATAAAACGAGTTTCGGATGGGTGTTATTGAATTATTTAAATTATCCATCTGAATTATGGCAAGGACTGAATTCAGCGGTCCCAAATGTTTACTTAGTAAAGCCTAATAATGTGGGGAATTTTGAGAAAACGACGGGGCGTGCACCGCTGGAACAATCTAAATTTTTTATGGTGTATAACCGTATTAAAGCCAGTTTTTTCCCTAAAAACTTTGCTTTCTATCTATTATTAGGCGTGATTCTGTTTGGTTTATATGGCGTTGGTTTATACAGAGGAATCAAGAGAAACGAACCCAGATTAGTTTTTCGCTTCTTTTTAATGACAGGGATTTATCTTAATTTATTAGTTGTTTTCATTTCAACAATTATTATTGATGGGGATAGTGACTTAGTACGTCATTTGTTTTTAGTCTCAGTATTTTTAGATTTTCTCTTGTTACAAATTGTTTCTGATGTTATTGGTAAACGAATGTGGCAAGATACAACACCACAAGTCATTGGGGAGGTAGAGGGAATTGAAAAATAAACAATATCTTATTGGCTGGGTGTGTTTCTTACTCTTTTTCGTTTTTTGTGGCTTTGCCAAACCGGCGCTGGCTGCACCAAGTAAACATGTCTTACTTGTCTATGACAGCTTGAATATTGCTGGGAAAAAAGAAAATGATGTGGATGCTTTACAACGAGTGTTGACGAGTTTTGGAGTAGAAGTTCAGAGTGTGGCGGTGTCAGATTATGTGCCTGGCGAATTGCTAAATGATGGCTATGACAGTTTGATTTCTATGGTGAATTGGCCTGAACAAGCCGGCGTTATTGCCTCTGATTTTCTAGCAGATCGAGTTCATTTTAAAGGCAAACAATTACACATTGGTCGAAACATGCGTGACGATGAAAAACAATATTTTAGCGGTACGTGGAAAGAATTAAGTCATCGTCAATATCGGTTAGAAGATGAAAAAAACCGCTTTTCTCAAGTATTGCCTTTTCAAGATCAATCAGTTGTGCTGGAAAATACGCAAGGTCAGACGGTTGGCCGATTAAAAACACAAGAATTAGCACCAGAAGAATATCCATTTGGTGTAATTGAGAATGGGCATGCTTTTCTACCAATGTTTGAACGCAAAGGCGCTGTTTTTTTAGAAAGCTTGGACGTAATTAGTCAATGGCTGGAAAGTGAAAAAATGTCACGTCCGTTTTTGACGATTTCTGATTTTAACCCGTTAAGAGATATGTCTGTGGCAACCTATTTGCAAGAAGAATTAGTTAAAACCACGTATCCTTATATTTTATCCAGTACGAGCGTTTCACAAAACAATACGATTTTACCTTATAAACTATTTACGAATGCGTTACGTGCGTTTGCTTCGACGGGGGTTATTTTCTTAGAAACACCGGTCGTTAACAATGTTGATTTAAATGACCAACGTGCTTTGAAACAATTGATGGAGCAGCAGATTAGTTTATTGGTCGACAGACATGTCTATCCAGTAGGCATTTCTGCTCCAGGATACTGGAATCAAGACCTTCAATACCAAGAGGATGGTCTAGCAATTAGTGATACAGTGATTCTAAGAGAAAATCCGCCGATTGAACGCGTTTTTTATCGGAACCAAACGGGAGAATCAATCACTTATAAGAATGCTTTGTTTGATTTACCGTATGATTATTTATCGGGGATTGAATGGACGGATAAAGATAATCCGAATGACTATCGATTTCCAATGCCGACCACCATTAGTTTTTCATTTCCAAATTCTAAAAAAGAAGTGGATCATCTAATTCAAGAAGTCAAGGAAGCACCAATAGTGTTTAGTGTTTCAGAAGCGGATCAACATTTCACTGTTCAAACACAAACGCAGAAAATCGAATTTCGGAATAATCGGTTCTTCTTAAACAATCAAATTGTCAATGGTTTGGCTGATACAGGGGCCTCAACAGTTGAAAAACAACGATTTACAGGGTTATTTTCATTCTTTTTTAGCATCACAAATAATATTTTAGTTGGCGTTGTTACACTGACTTTAATCATCCTGATTATTTTGTTTATGATTGGACGAAAGAATTATCGGTCGAAATATATTAATAAGGAGGAAGACAAATGACCATTGCTGACATTGTAATGTTAACAGCAACTATCATTATTTGGAGTCTACTAATTGTAAATATTCTCTTAGTTATTTTTGGCTATGTTTATTATTTAAAAACAGATCCTGTCGCACCACCACCTGTAGAGGACGAAGACGCGCCGTTTGTTTCAATTATGGTGCCGGCCCATAATGAAGGAATTGTCATTGTGCGGACAGTTGAAGCGTTATTGAATTTTAATTATCCGCGTGCGGACAGTTGAAGCGTTATTGAATTTTAATTATCCGCAAGATCGCTATGAAATTATTGTGATTAATGACAACTCAAGTGATAATAGTGCTGAGCTTTTAGCGAACGTCCAAAAAAAGGCGGTTAATCGAAATTTGCAGATTATTAATACAGACAATATAACAGGTGGGAAAGGTAAGTCTAATGCCTTAAACATTGGTTTCAAGCAAGCCAAGGGGGACGTGATTGCCATTTATGATGCGGACAATACACCTGAACCGAATGCACTCCGTTATTTAGTTGGAGAGTTAATCGCTAGTGAGGAATACGGCGCGGTTATTGGTAAATTTAGAACGAGAAATCGCAATGCAAGCTTGTTGACACGCTTTATTAATATCGAAACACTGGCCTTTCAATGGATGGCACAAGCCGGTCGTTTTCAATTATTTAAGTTATGCACGATTCCTGGCACAAATTTCATTGTTCGTCGTAGTATTATTGAAGCCATTGGCGGCTGGGATGACAAAGCGTTAGCCGAAGATACAGAAATCAGTTTCCGCATCTATATGATGGGCTATAAAATTAAGTTTCAACCAAAAGCAGTGACGTGGGAGCAAGAGCCACAAACTTTGTCAGTTTGGTTCCGACAACGGACGCGATGGGTCAAAGGCAATATTTATGTCATTGTTAAAAATGCTAAATTATTGTTTAATCCTAAAGCGAGTCGGATCCGTTTTGATATTTTATATTTCTTGTCCATTTATTTTCTCTTAATGACATCGCTCGTTTTGTCAGACATCATGTTAGTTTTATCAATGTCTGGTTACTTAACAACGACCCTGCAAGGATTTAGCAATTCCTTGTGGTTGTTAGCGATTTTGTTATTTATTTTCAGTACTTTTGTCAGTATTACAACCGAAAAAGGCGAAATGACTTTAGAGAATATCTTAATTATTGCCTTGATGTATATTACATACAGTCAGATGTGGCTAGTAGTCGCCGCTTATGGCATGGTGATGTATATTAAAGAAAATGTTTTTCATAAACAAACACAAACAAAATGGTACAAAACTGAACGATTTAAATAAGGAGGAAACGTGCAATGAAACAAAAAACAGTCACTTTAATAGGGTTGTTCTTTCTGGCAATTCTGATTGGTGTCGCAAGTCCGACCGTATACGCCGAAAACAAAGAACAAGACAACCATACCTTTACACAACCTTTTCAAAATAAAACAATCTCTTTAACAGGTACTTCTGTCCGTAGCACCATGTATTTTACAAAAATTGATTATTGGGACGTAAAAAAAGCATCATTCAATATGACCTACCAAATCACACAATTAAAAAATAATCAGACCTCAGATTTAACTGTGGCGGTTAATGGTGTGAAGTTTTATTCTTGGCGTCCTGAAAATACGACTGGTATTCAACAAAAGACGATTGAAATCCCTTTGGAACTGATTAAAGAGACAAATACATTGACTGTTGAGGGCCAAATTATTAATCAGGCAGGAAACGACATGTATAATTTAATTGAAACTCCAGCAAATTGGTTAACGATGTATGAAGGATCTAACGTAAACTTCCAATACGATTTACAATTACCAGAGAATACAATTCATTCTTTTTATAATCATTTTGTGGGAGCAGACACGATTGCAAATAAACACAGTGTTATTTTGACACCAGAAAATGCATCGGAAAAAGAATTAGCTGCAGCGACCCATGCGTTAGCTGGTGCTGCTCGTTTGATTACTACCTCAGAAGAATTGTTGCCAATGGCTTCTTTGAACAAAGAACAGTCAGCACCCTATCAGTTGATTATTGCCAGCTATGATAAATTACCAGATCAGTATAAAAGTCAAATTGATAGCAAACGTGTGGCGGACCAGGCTGTCTTAAAATTTTTCAATCAATCAGATAAGCATGTTTTAGTAGCTACTTCTAAAGATGAGGACTTACTTGTTCGTGCAGGACGTTATTTAGCAAACTATGAATTAATGACCCAAACAGATAAAGAAGAGACAACAGTTGATGAGAATACCGATACGTTTAGT
Source organism: Enterococcus sp. S183_ASV_20 (assembly GCF_018919685.1). Lineage (NCBI taxonomy): Bacteria > Bacillati > Bacillota > Bacilli > Lactobacillales > Enterococcaceae > Enterococcus > Enterococcus sp. S183_ASV_20. The sequence goes on along the minus strand of NZ_JAHLRI010000020.1, from coordinate 2,530 downwards.
TCAACTTTAGAATTTGATGGAAATTATCCATTAACCTCAACGGGGGACAAACTAGAAGGGGCCTATCACCAAGAACAAACGTACTTTGTCAATTTACCAGTGGATCGAAACAATGCCAATGGAAGTCGCGTGCATTTACATTTTAAATACGCTGAAAACTTAGATTTTGATTCTTCTTTAGTGACGGTCTATGCCAATGATAAACCAATTGGCAGCAAGAAATTAACCGCTGCTCGTGCAAACGGTGATGAATTAAATCTCGAATTTCCAAAGAACTTAGAAATTGCTGATAGTTTTGTTTTAAAAGTTGCTTTTGATTTGAATGTTAAATCACCAGAAGTTTTACGAAATGGTCAGACTCCATGGGCCTTTATTGAAAATAATTCGAATGCGTTTATTCAAACAGAAGAACTGAATGACATATTATTTAACAACTATCCGAACATTTTTATCAGAAGCCGTTCTTTTGCTGATTTAGCGATTTTATTACCAGAAAAAATGGACGACAACTATTTTAAAGTGTTGACCAATTTATTTAACTTAATTGGTAATTATGCCGAAAGTAATGTCGGTGAGATTACGTATTATAAAAAAGCGCCTAAAAATGCGGCATTAGAAAATCATAACTTGATTATTTTTGGTACGCCTAAGGATAATCCGATGATTCGTAAGTTAAACGATCAGTTATATTTCCATTATGATAAGGACTTCACACGTTTTGTTTCAAACGAGAAACTGAGTATCGAAAAAGATTATGGTAAACAAATCGGTACGGCGCAGCTAATGTTTTCTCCATATAATGCGAAAGCCGCGGCGTTAATCTTAACGGGAGCTAAATCACAAGGTGTCTTTTTAGCCTCTACACAAGTGAATACAGAGAAGAATACTTCTATGTACAAAGGAGATGCCATTGTAGTCGATCCGAACTATCGTCGCTATGATTATCGTTTCAAAAAACGTGTAAGCAACGTTAGCAACGAATCATTAGGTAAACGAATTGTCAATAATCATAAATTAATGATTTATCTATTTGTCTTCTTAATTGGTATGACCATTATTGGATTAAGTGCGTTCTTCATCGTGAAGAAGAATTTGAAAGGTGGGGAATAGAGTGAATCAAAAACGAGTGACCTTACTTTTGGATGTAACTTTGTTGGTAGGAATTGTTTTGGTTGTCGGCACAACCATCTTTATGGCCTTAGGAACGAACGATTTCTTTGTTGACTTAAGCTGTCTATTAATTTCAGTTATCTTAATTATTGTCACCTATTTTGTAGGAATTACAGCGGGGTTAACATTTTCGCTTATATTTATTTTTCTACAATTGACTTATGTTGTATATCAGTATGTCTATCATGATTTGTTTAGCTATGGCTCATTATTTTGGCTAATCATGCCGCCACTCTACTGTTTAACAATCTATGCAGTGACTTATCAAATTCGTATGATTCAAGAAGAAAATATTCGTTTACGTAAAGAAACTTCTCAGTTAAATGCGTTAGATGCAGTAACTAATTTAAGAACAGCAAAAATGTACTAGGAAGGATTCGATTTATTTTCTGACATTTCTACACGTTATGAAGCGCCGTTATATTTAGTCGTGATTCGAGTGGCCTATTGGGAAAGTATTCGTAACTTATTAAGTTCTGAACAAAAGAATGAATTGCTACAAATCGTGACAGCGGCGATTAAAGAGACAACGGATGATCGCTTCTTACCATACTTTATCGACGGCACACCGCCGACTTGGGCGTTATTAATTTTCCGCGATGGGGATGACGGATACACTACTAGAAAAGAATTCAAACAACAAGCTCAAGAGAAATTTGCCCATTCTGAAACCTTAAGGAATATTACTTTGACATTACAAGTTTCCTATACCAAATATGATCCTGCCGAATTTAACAACGCTTCAGAATTTTTAGGGGATGGAATTAATTCTCTTCAATATGATGTTTAAAAAGGAGGCAAACAAATGACTGAAAAAATTGCTGTTTTTACAGGGAAATTAGCAGAGGCTGGTGTGTTAAATGAGACACAGCCATTGTCAATGCGATTACATTTAGAAAATATCCAAGCAGAAAGTGATCCAGAATCTATTGTGCCCTTATTTTCTCATGGGGTAATTTTAAACATACTTGTTGAACAGTTAGAGGAAAGTATCCCACTGACTCACTTGAAAAAAGGGACCAAAGTCCGTTTCACAGTCGTGGGCTTGCCACCGATGACTATGTCGATTCCACCGCATGTTGGTGGGCAAGCGATTGAATTGATAGAAGAAATCTAAAAAGCTTCTGCATTAGCTATGATTATTAGCTAATGCAGAAGCTTTTTTATTCAAAGGTCATTCTTTCAATTCGATCGAACGCTTCCTTTAATAAATCTAAACTTTGTGTTGCGGCTAAACGAATGTACTCATCGCCCGTTGTTTCACCAAATGCTTTTCCAGGAATCACTAATACTTGTGTCTCTTTTAAAAGCTTTTCCACAAAAGGAACGGAAGTTAGTCCGGTTTTTTGAATGTTAATGA
>NZ_JAHLRI010000205.1:0-245 GCF_018919685.1 Enterococcus sp. S183_ASV_20 | reverse complement strand
TTAGTCAAGTTAATAAGAAAAAAGCGATATACTTGAGACTATTATTTACTTTTTTTCCTTAACTTAATGACATTGGGGTATACCCTGTTGGTGCTTTTCTATCAACAACTTATGGTAGTTATTCTTATATTTTATTTTTAGCAAAATTTTCTAATTTTTTCTTTATACTATATGATTTGTCAAATTAAGTTAGAATAAAATGCTTCTTGTACATAGCTCAAAAATATCTCAATTGGTGTTCTGTA
>NZ_JAHLRI010000204.1:0-248 GCF_018919685.1 Enterococcus sp. S183_ASV_20 | reverse complement strand
CCCCCCCCCCCCCCCCTTTTTTTTTTTCACGCAGAAGCCGGCATACGCCAGCCTCTCTGGGCTCGTGGGCTCGGAGATGTGTATAAGAGACAGCTTTTTTCGAAAAAAAAAACCACTCAGTTGGGTAGACTGAGTGGAAAGGAGTTATTTCTGTCTCTTATACACATCTCACGCTGCCGACGAAACCGTGAGTGTAGATATCGGTGGTCGCCGAATCATTAAAAAAAAAAGGGGGGGGGGGGGGGGGG
>NZ_JAHLRI010000203.1:0-259 GCF_018919685.1 Enterococcus sp. S183_ASV_20 | reverse complement strand
AAAAAACTCATTCAACGCGGTGTTCTCGGTTTGTTTTGATTCTTTTTACTTCAATATCCAGTTTTCAATGAACGAATCTGATAGCAAAAGCTATCAATGGAGCCTAGCGGGATCGAACCGCTGACCTCCTGCGTGCAAAGCAGGCGCTCTCCCAGCTGAGCTAAGGCCCCGAATTTATTTGATTGAGAGTAGACCTCTCAAAACTGAACAAAGTAAAGACGAAATGTGTATTTCCGTAATATTCCTTAGAAAGGAGGTG
>NZ_JAHLRI010000202.1:0-271 GCF_018919685.1 Enterococcus sp. S183_ASV_20 | reverse complement strand
AAATGTACAAAATAACAGCGAAATTTTTAAATCTATTTCTTATCGATACAAATTCCTCGTAGGCGCTCGGGACCCCTTGTATAGTTTCCCTCTCTGCGTTCAGTCCAACTATGCCAAAAGTTTACAGGTGTATAAAAAAATACGGAAAACTGAATTTTACTAGTTGCCAAAGAGAACGTTAGTTCGTATAATGGGTTAGTAGAAAGAAGGGATTTTGGATGAATTTGACGTTCGATTATACGAAAGAACCCAGTCGTGATGTGCTTTGTAT
>NZ_JAHLRI010000201.1:0-275 GCF_018919685.1 Enterococcus sp. S183_ASV_20 | reverse complement strand
TGAATACTTCTTTCGGAATATCCAACTTCCCTAGCTATCTTGTAATTAGAGTAATGGTCCTGCACACAGAAACTATAGTGCAAAATTTGTCTGCTAGTTAGGCTTAATGCCATAAGCCCAGATAAAATTGCGTCTCTTTCTGCTTCTGCATCTGCTAATTGTACTAGCGCATCTTCTGCTTTGTTCCCATGACTTTGGCTTTTAGGCATATCTGTAATAATTGGTGATTTTAAATCTATCAAAGAGCGACCAGCTATTCGCTCTAAACGTCTAAA
>NZ_JAHLRI010000200.1:0-275 GCF_018919685.1 Enterococcus sp. S183_ASV_20 | reverse complement strand
AATAGATGACTGTCTAATTCAATAGACGTTACCTGTTTACTTATTTTAGCCAGTTTCGTCGTTAAATGCCCTTTACCTGTTCCAATTTCGTAAACGGTATCGGTTTCTTTTAAATTCAATTGTTTTATTATTTGGTTGAGTACTTTTTCACTCGTTAAAAAGTTTTGAGAATATTTTATATTTTTGTTCATGTAATCACTCCTGAAGTGATTACATCTATAAATAAATACAGAAGTTAAACGATTTGTTTGTAATTTTAGTTATCTGTTTAAAAA
>NZ_JAHLRI010000199.1:0-287 GCF_018919685.1 Enterococcus sp. S183_ASV_20 | reverse complement strand
CTTGTACATAGCTCAAAAATATCTCAATTGGTGTTCTGTAATTCAATGATTTTCTTGGAATATGATTACGTTGATTGCTGACACTGGAAATAAATGTCTGATTCACTTCTCTAAAATCCATTGATTTCGGCAGTCCATTATGACGCAGAATCCCGTTAGAATTCTCGTTTAATGGGCGTTGAGAAAGTGTTCCAGGGTCCGCAAAATATATATCAATATCGTGTTGGTTACTAATGGCTTTCCAGTTAGAAAATTCTTTTCCACAGTCAAACGTAATAGATTTAAAG